>JARRPN010000009.1:0-18220 GCA_037382875.1 Calditrichaceae bacterium
TTGTACTTTTCATGTTTATTGATTTATACTAAAGAAATGAATATAGAAACGATCGTATTCGAAAACAATACCTTAAAAATTATCAATCAAGCTGAACTTCCGGCAAAGTTTAATTACCTAGAATTGGCGGATTTAAAACAGGTAATTACTTCTGTAAATACACTGCAGGTAAGGGGTGCACCGGCCATTGGTATTGTGGCAGCTTATGGATTATATATTCATGCAAAAAATTTGTTATCGAAAAAATTGTTAAATATCGATACTTTTAAATCGGATGCTGGTTTGTTAGCTGGAACCCGCCCTACTGCTGTAAATTTGAAATGGGCTGTTGATAAAATGGTAGATACTTATAACAATTATCAAAATTATTCTGAGTCTGAAATTCTTAAAAAATTGCTAGAGACTGCTATTAAAATTCATCAAAACGATAAAGATGCGTGTGCTGCGATCGGAAAATTTGGTTCTGAATTTATATCAGATTCAATGAGTATTTTAACACACTGTAATGCAGGTATTTTAGCTACGGGAGGAATAGGAACAGCTTTAGCACCTGTGTATACAGCTCATAATGAAAGAAAAAAAGTTCATGTATATGTTGATGAAACCCGACCCATTGGCCAGGGAGCCAGGTTGACTTACTGGGAGCTAAAACAAAATCAGGTACCTGCCACATTAATTACCGATAATATGGCAGCCAGTTTAATGAAATCAGATAAAGTTGATATGGTCATTGTTGGAGCGGATCGAATTGCTGCGAATGGAGATGTTGCTAATAAAATAGGAACTTATGGTTTGGCTATTTTAGCGGAATATCATAATATTCCATTTTATGTTGCAGCTCCAACTTCAACCATTGATACAAAAATTATATGTGGTAATGATATCCCAATTGAGGAACGTTCGCCTGGGGAGATATTAGATTTTTGGGAAATGAATAATGAGGCTATTCAAGTTTATAATCCGGCTTTCGACATAACACCAAACAATCTAATATCTGCAATAATAACCGAAAATGGTGTAATTAATAAACCGTAAACATTAATCTAAAAATTATAATTTAACTTAAGGAGTTTTATAATGCGAAGGTCTTTCATCTTTATTTTGTTTGGTGTTTTTATATTATTTATTCTTACAGCTTGTCGGCCACCGGAACTGGAAGGTGCTTATGTTGATTATAACGCAAAAAGAATTGACAGTGCTTTGGAATTAGCCAAACAAGCAACGGAAAAGTATCCTGATAATGCTGAAGCGCCATTTTTATTGGGACAAATATATGGTGAAAAAGGAATGTTCAAAGAAATGATGGAGAGTTTTGAAAAATCCTTAAATATATCAACAGATTATGAGAGTAAAATTAAAGAAACAAAAACTTACTATTTTAATTCTGAATATAAAAGTGCTTATGATAGTTATGTCAGCTTTCAAAAATCTGTTGGAGACACGAGTGAACGCACTATTAAACTTTTAGACAATGCTATTAAACATGCTGAAAATGCTTCTCTAATTAATCCCGATGATTATAGTTCCGTAAAATTAGCTGGTTTAGCCGCAAATTATAAAAATGATACTGATCTTGCAGAAAAACAATTTACAAAGCTTACAAAAATTAAACCTGATACAGTAGATGGCTGGTTTTGGCTTGGCCGTTTAAATTTTAATAAACAAAATTATGAAAAAGCTATAGAATATAATAAAAAAGCAAATGAAATTGATGAAACATATGTACCTGCACTCGAGTTAATCGCTTTTAGTTATGAGAGTTTGAAAGACACTGCTAATACTATTAAGGCTTATAAAGAAGCCATTGAGGCTGATCCTAATAATGTTTCTTATTTATTCAATCTTGGATTGGTATACAATAAATTAGCTGCAGGTTCAAATAGGGACAGTGAAGAATTTAAAACTGATTATTCAAATGCTGAACTCTATTTTTCAAGAGCTCTTAATCTTGATCCCGATGAATTAGATGAGTATCAGAGAACATTATATGATAGTAATTTGGAGCTTCTTTATTCGTTAACATGCGTTGCACAAATTCAACAGCGTAAATTTGAAGAAGCAGAACAAACTGCTTTAGATGGTATAGATAATTTTCCTGGCTCTGCAGATTTATATGAATATTTAGCAATTTCTCAATCTAACCTTGGTAAAAAGAAAGAAGCACAAGAAGCTAACGAAAAAGCGGAACAATTAAGAGGTGAGTAAATCTGATAAAAAAGGAGAATAATAAGATAATGCTTCTAACTCGATAGACATATTTTCATTTTTAACAAGTACATTATCTGGTACTTTTATAGTAACCTGTGCAAAGTTTAAAAAAGCTCTAACACCACATTTAACAAATACATCAACAACATCTTGAGCCATTTTAGTTGGAACAGCTACAATTACAATTTCAATCTCATTCTTTTTAATAACATTACAAACATCATCAATTGAATGCACTTTTAGCCCGGATACTTCAGTACCAATTTTATTAGGATCAATGTCAAATAATGCAGTAAAATGAAATCCCTGAGTTCGAAATTCTTTAAAATTAATCAACGCTTTTCCAATATTACCAACGCCAGCAAGAGCAATCTTCCATTTCTTTTTTAAACCCAAAATGGCGCCAATTTCATCTCTTAAATCTTTTGTATTATATCCTAAACCTCTCTTACCAAATGTACCGAAAAAGGATAAATCTTTACGCACTTGAGCAGAAGTAATACTATTAATATCAGCAATTTCATCCGAAGAGACTGTATCTACATTGTTTTCAATGAGAGTGGAAAGGGTTCGAAAATACGTAGATAAGCGACTTATTGTGGAGTCTGATATTTTTTTCATTATACCTCCTTAATGATCATTTATGTATTTTGCTTTTTATGCAAAATTTATTTCAGAGTGATAATGGAAAAAAATGTGAAAATATTCCCACAATAATACATCTAAAATCAATAGATTGCAAAATAGTTTTAAAAAATTAATTTTCCTCATCGCCATTACCATTAGAGATAAGCTTGGCGACATCACTTACTTTATCTTCACTGTCAAGACGAATTAACTTTACACCTTGAGTATTTCTGCCAATAATACTGATATTTTCTGTGTTTTGTCTAATAACCACACCTTTTTCAGTAATAATCATTATGTCCTCGCCCTCAGTAATTCCGAGACCGTTAACAATTTTTCCTGTTTTTGGGGTTACTTTCATTGCTATTATTCCACTACCGCCACGGTTTTGAACCCTAAACTCTTTTATTAATGTGCGTTTTCCGAATCCTTTTTCAGAAATAGTTAATATTTTAAATTCATCCCGTGCTACAACCATTGCTATTACATCATCATTATCCTTTAATTTAATAGCCCGCACACCTGTAGCGGTTCGACCCATTTCACGTACATCATTTTCGTGAAAATTAATTGATTTTCCAGTTGCTGTGATAAAAAGAATATTGCTGTCCCCATCAGAAAGTTTTGCTTCAATTAGTTTATCCTCTTCACGAATATTCAATGCGATAATACCGTTTTTTCTTGGGCGACTAAAAGCGCTTATATGTGTTTTCTTTACGATACCTTTTTGTGTTCCCATAATTACATAACGTTCACCTTCAAAATCCTTCAATGAAATAAACGCACGGATTTTTTCACCAGATTCAATACCAATCAAATTAATAATTGGTCTTCCTTTTGAAACTTTTCCACCGGGGGGAATTTCATAAACTTTTAACCAGTGACATTTTCCACGATCGGTAAAGAATAAAATGTATTCATGTGTATTTGCGATAAATAAATGTTCAATAAAATCTTCGTCTTTGGCAATAGCACCTGTTACACCACGACCACCTCGATTTTGTGTTCGATATTCACTAACTGGAAAACGTTTGATTGCACCTTTGTGAGATATGGTAATCACAACATCTTCTTCTGCTATCATATCTTCATAAGTTATGTCATCTATTGTTGCTAGTATTTCAGTTCTACGAGGATCAGAATATTTTCTATCTAATTCGAAGAGTTCATCCTTTATGATTTGTTTTTGTTTATCTTCACTTGCCAGGATAGCTTTTAAATTTTCTATTGTTACCAATAATTCCTGATATTCTTTTTCTATCTTATCACGTTCCAGACCCGTTAATCGTTGCAATCGCATATCCAGAATTGCTTGTGCCTGGATTTCAGAAAGATCAAAACGTTCGATCAGCCTAATCTTTGCTGTCTCCGGGTCCTTTGATGATTTAATTAATTCAATAATTTCATCGATATTATCAATCGCTATTCTCAAACCCTCAAGAATATGTGCCCGGTGTTCGGCTGCATCCAAATCAAACTTGGTTCGTCTAACGATCACTTCCAGACGATGTTTGATAAAATGTTCTATCATTTCTTTCAGGTTTAATACTCGGGGTTGTCCTTTAACTAAGGCCAGCATATTAATACTAAACGTGGTTTGCATTTGGCTGTGTTTATAGAGGTAGTTTAGCAGAATTTGAGGTTCATAATCCTTTTTAAGCTCTATGACTATGCGCATTCCATCGCGATCAGATTCATCCCGTAAATCGGAAATACCTTCAATCTTTTTATCTTTGATTAATTCGACAATTTTGTTAATCAAGTTAAGTTTATTTACTTGATAAGGAATTTCACGAACTAGAATTGTTGAGCGCCCATTTTGCTTTTCTTCAATTTCAACTTTAGCTCGAACGGTTACTTTACCTTTACCAGTATAATAGGCTTCCTGAATTCCATTAATGCCATAAATAATACCCCCGGTAGGGAAATCCGGACCACTTACATGTTGAATTAGTTCAGACATTTCAATTTCAGGATCATCAAGAACCGCATTAATTGCGATTACAATTTCAGCTAAATTATGTGGCGGTATATTTGTAGCCATACCAACCGCAATTCCTGAAGCGCCATTCAACAACAAATTTGGTAAATTTGCGGGTAAAACAATGGGTTCATCCAGACTATCATCAAAATTTCTAGCAAAATCAATGGTGTTTTTATTAATGTCTAACAATAATTCTTCCGCTATTCTCTGCATTCTTACTTCTGTATATCGCATTGCTGCCGGTGAATCCCCATCTATAGAACCAAAATTGCCCTGACCATTGATCAACGGATAGCGAAGGGAAAAATCTTGTACCATTCGTACTATAGAATCATAAACAGCCATATCACCGTGGGGGTGATATTTACCAAGTACTTCACCAACAATTCTTGCACTTTTTTTGAATGGCTTTGTGTGCTGCATAGCCAGTTCATGCATTCCAAATAAAACACGACGATGTACAGGTTTAAGTCCATCACGAACATCAGGAAGTGCTCTCGAAACTATAACTGACATGGAATAGTCGAGATATGATTCTTTCATTTCATCTTCAATAGGAATAGAAATAATTTTTTCTTTATCAGACATCGAATTCCCCGGTATTAAATATCTAAATTACGTACATAACGGGCATTTTCTTCAATAAACTTTTTACGCGGAGGTACTTCATCGCCCATTAGAATTGTAAATATATGATCAGCCTCCATTGCATTTTCTATTGATACCTGTAATACGGTTCTGGATTCAGGATTCATAGTTGTTTCCCAAAGTTGCTCAGGATTCATTTCTCCTAAACCTTTATATCTTTGTAAACCAACCTTATTTTCTTCAACAGGTAGGTTCCTAATAATATCATCTTTTTCATTTTCATCGAATGCATAAAATTCATTTTTACCATTTTTAATTTTATAAAGAGGTGGTTGAGCTATATAAATTTTGCCTTGCTGTACTAATTCATTCATATAACGATAAAAGAAAGTGAGTAATAAAGTTCTGATATGAGATCCATCAACATCAGCATCAGTCATTATTATAATTTTACCATATCGCAATTTTTCTATATTAAAATCATCAGATCCAACACCAGTTCCAAGTGCTGTAATGATAGTTTTAATTTCATCATTTGCCAGAATTTTATCTAAGCGTGATTTTTCAACATTCAATATTTTACCTTTTAGAGGTAATATGGCTTGAAATTGCCTGTCGCGCCCTTGTTTTGCAGAACCACCTGCAGAATCACCCTCAACTAAATAGATTTCACAAATGTCCGGATCATTAGAAGAACAATCAGCTAATTTTCCAGGAAGAGAATTACTTTCCAATGCAGTTTTACGACGCGTTAATTCTCTGGCATGTCTGGCTGCTTCTCTCGCCCTGGCAGCATTCGCACATTTTTCTATAATTGTTTTGGCAACAGATGGATTTTCTTCCAGGTAAGAAAATAATTTCTCATTTACCAACGATTCAACAGCACCTCGAACTTCAGAATTTCCAAGCTTTGTTTTTGTTTGACCTTCAAATTGAGGTTCTGAAACTTTAACTGAAATTACAGCTGTCAAACCTTCTCGGACATCTTCTCCAGATAAACTAAATTTGTCGTTATTCTTAAAGAGATTATACTGCTGGGCATAATAATTTAGAGATCTTGTTAATGCCGATTTAAATCCTGAAAGATGCGATCCACCTTCAATGGTATTAACATTATTGCAGTAGGTTAAAATAGTTTCCGTGTATGCATTATTATAATTTAAGGCAATTTGAATAGGAGTTTCTTCGCGTTCTCCCTCAAAATAAATAGGGGGCTTATGAACTGAAATTCTTGTTTCATCCAGAAATTCAACGAAGGCACTTAATCCGCCTTCGTATTGATATATTTCTGATTTATTATATCTTTTATCCTCTAGTTCTATTTTTAAATTTTTATTTAAAAATGCTAGCTCACGTAAGCGGTTTGCAAGAATATCAAATTTATAATGTACCGTTTTGAATATTTCATCATCAGCATAAAATTGAATTTTTGTTCCTGTATGTTTAGTGGTTCCAGTGACCTCAAGTTTTGAAGTGACAATACCACGTTTGTAGGTTTGTTTATAGATTTTTCCATTGCGAAAAATTTCGATTGAACACCATTTTGAAAGAGCATTGACTACAGATGCTCCAACACCATGTAATCCGCCGGAAACCTTATAACTGCTTTTATCGAATTTTCCACCAGCATGAAGTACCGTCATAATGACTTCTACAGCCGGTTTATTTTCATCTTTATGAATATCGACAGGAATTCCTCGACCATTGTCGGTTACAATGATAGATTCATCTTTTTCAATGCTAACTTTTATCTCATCCGCATAGCCGGCCATGGCTTCATCTATACTGTTATCTACGATTTCATATACTAAATGATGTAAACCCTTTGAGGATACATCACCAATATACATCGCAGGACGCTTTCTGACGGCTTCAAGTCCTTTTAATACTTGAATATTTTGTGCTGTATAATCTTTTGCAGACATTAATATATCCTGATTAAATAATATTTATTTCTTTGATCTGATAAGGATCCAAGTATTTATTTACTGTTTCTAATATTTGATTTTTTATATTATCAAATTCCTTTTTCCAATAATCTGTTTTTGCTTGTAAGTATAAAATTTGTTCTTCTATCTTTACAGGTTTAATAATTTTATAAATATTTTTATTAACAATTTTACTCCAGTCATTTTGAACAGTATAACTGGCATACGATTCATCTAAATTATATTTTTGTATTATATTCTGGAGTGTATTATTTAATGATTTAAAATTTTGTTTCATTGTATTACACATCCATTTTTTATATTTATGAAATTTATATTATTTATTTTTGACTCAGAAAATTTGCCTTTGCTTACTGTTGTGATAAAAGTTTGTCCAAAGGTACTTACATATTCAGTCAATTTTTCTATTCTTTTAGAATCTAATTCTCCGAAAATATCATCCATTAGAAATATAGGATCCGTTTTAGTTTTATTTTTGATATAGTCAGCTTCTAAAAACTTTAAGGCTATCAAAAATGTTTTATTTTCCCCCTGAGAGCCAAACGATTTAATTAAATTATCATTCATAAAAAATTGAATGTCATCTCTATGCGGTCCTATACTAGATGACTGTTTTTGTAAATCTGTATTTAGTTCAGATTTTAACAATTCATTAAATCTCTGTTTAATTTTATTAGAACTTATATTTTCTAATTTATTAGTAATTCTGGATTTATATTCTACCTTAATATTTTCATTCTTATCAGAAATTATTCTGTAATTATCAGATATTGATTTATTAATGTATTCAATCAATTTAAGTCTATAAGTGATAATTTCTGATCCATGTTGTATTACTTGTTCATCCCACGGAAATAATGATTTGATTGATTCCTTTTTTTCATATATCAAATTTAGATGTTTATTTCTCTGCAATATACTTCGTTTGTAATTCTGAAGAGCGTGAAGATATAAAGGACTTACTTGAGAAATAAGTATATCAATAAATTTTCTACGATTGGATGGTACACCATATGTTAATTCCAAATCTTCTAATGAAAGTAGTATTACAGGGGTAATTCCTATTATCTCTGAATATTTTTTCAATTTATTTTCATTTAAAAAAATATTTTTACCATTTTCAAGTGAAAAATAAACTCTAATCTTTATTTTTCTGTCTTCTTCATTTGTAAAGTTCCCATTTATATCAAAGAAATCTTTATGAAATTGTAATACTATTTTTTCAGATTTTACTCTAAAGCTTTTCGAAATTGCCAGCAAATATATTGCTTCTAATACTGATGTTTTTCCCTGACCATTTTCTCCATAAAATATATTTAACTTTGTATCAAACTCTATATTCTGTTTTTCAATATTTCGAAAGTTTGTAATGCTTATATTATTCAGTTTCATTTGTTAGTTATTTAAACGAACTGGCATAATAAGCATCAAAATTTCTTCATCTTTATTTTGTTCGGAAGGATAAGCCAACCCAGGATCATCAGAATCTTTAATCTTCAATACAATTTCATCAGTATCCAGGTGACGTAAAATATCAAGTAGATAGGTAGCATTGTATGCCATATTTAATGATTCCAAATCATATTTACATTTTATACTTTCTTTGGCTTCACCACCAAAATCAATATCCTGAGCACTTACCGTAAGAGTCCCTTCAGACATAGAGAGTCTAATTTGATTGGTCATAGGATTGGAAAATAATGACACACGTTTTACCGATGATATAAAATCATTTTTATTTATGACAAGATCTTTATCGTTCTCTGTTGGAATTACACGTTCATAATCAGGATAGGGATCTTTTATCAATCGTGAATAGATTTTAGTATTTGGTAATTCAAATAAAACATGATTTTCACTGAGTACAATTTGTTGGGCACCTTCTTCAGGTAGATTTCTGGCTACAAAATTTAGGGCTTTTGTAGGAATGATTATTTCTCTTATAAAACCGGGATTATTGAAATTGGTATTAACAATCTTCACCAAACGATGACCGTCTGTAGCAATCATTCGATATTGATCTTCCATAATTTGACAAAACACTCCAGTAAGAGCAGGACGTAAATTATCTGTTGAACAGGCGAAAATTGTTTTTTCAATCATTCGCTTGAAAACATTATTTTTAAGCTGAATTTTTTGATCTGATTCAACAATGGGTACACTTGGAAATTCGTTCTTTGGTTGACCTGATAATTTGTACTCGCCAAGTGTTGATTCAATTACAATTTTGAAATTTGAATCTGTAGAAAATTTAATATCAATATCTGGCATTTCTCTTAAAATATCCAATAGAAGTTTGCCCGGGACTGTAATAGATCCTTCCTGTTCTACTGTACACTTAGTCCAGGTTATTTGTGTTATCTCTAAATCTGTTGCAATAATTTTAAGGGAATTATCTTCGGTTATTAAAAGAACATTATACAGAATATCTACTGTCGATTTTGCAGGAATTACATTAATAACTTTTTGTAAAGATTTGTAGAAATCAACTCTCGAAACAGTAAAATTCATTTCACCTCCAAATGTAATAATTAAAAGAATAAATTTACTTAATAAATAAAGAATATTCAAGGTTTTAAGGATTTAATAATTGTTTATAAATTACTATTTTTATTATATGTATATATAAAATATTGTTGTAGTAATATAGTATGTGAATATGTGGAAAAATTGTATAATTACTTATACTTAAAGGAATAATTTTTATCTTTTGTTGTGGATAACAAAATAATGTAACTGTGTAAAAAATATTTTGAATTATTATTTATTAAAAATAGATTTATACTTTGTAAACATTAGAAAATTTTAGAGTTATATATTAATATGAAGAAAAATAAAATATTTATCCACAATTTTAAAATTCGATTAATAGTTATATAAATAAACAATAATAAATTCACTTAACTATATAATAATGTAGGAGTTAGATATTATTATACATTTAATAAATAATTAGAAATTTCTTTTGGAGTAAAATTTGCAATTTGATCTTTAAAATGAATATATTAAAATTTGTAATTAATTGATTCTGGAGGATAAATGAAAAGAACATTTCAACCGAGTAACCGGAAAAGAAAAAATAAACACGGTTTCAGAGAAAGAATGAGTTCAGCGAACGGTCGGAAGGTTTTATCGAGAAGAAGAGCCAAAGGTCGCAAACGTTTAACTGTAAGCGATGAATATATCCAAAACGCTTAATATTGTTACTATATCTCATAAAAATGAAATAAAAGATGTTATAGCAAAAGGCCAAAGGGTTTATACCAAATTTGGCCTTCTTTTTCTATATAGAGATAATATTGAAGTATTAAATAAAATAGGAATCCTAGTAAAAAAACAATCAGGTAATGCTGTAAAGAGAAATTATATTAAGAGAATTATTAGACAATTTGTTCGAAATGAATATATTCTTTTACAACATTATTCAAAGATTATTTTTTTATTTAATTATAAAGGAAAAATATCCTACAATGAAATAAGGGATACCTATATTAATCATTTAAAAAAATATGAGAAAATTATTACTAATAGTAATTAAAATATATCAAAAAATAATTTCACCTTTATTTCCTCCGTCCTGTAGATTTTACCCAACTTGTTCTGAATACTCATACGATTCGATAAAAAAACATGGCATTATCAAAGGTGTATATTATTCAATTATTAGAATATCAAAGTGTCATCCGTATCATCCTGGTGGTTTTGATCCGGTAAAATAAAAGGGATATTTGATTCATGGATAAAAAAACAGTAATGGCTATGGTAATAATAGCAGTTATAATAATTTTAATGCCATACTATCAAAAACTGCTTACAGGTGATCAACCGGTTAAAAAAACTGTCGATCAAAAAACTGAAAATGTAGATACAGTAAAAAAACAAATTGAAAAAGCAGAAGAAAAACCCCCGGTACAACAAGAAAAACCAACTGAAAATATCACTGAACCTGTTCAAAAGGAAAGTAAATTTTTAACTAATGCTATTATTCAAGATAGTGCTGAACACTTTATTGATATTACTTCAAATAAAATTAAAGTAAGAATATCAAATAAAGGTGGTGGTAATTTAGAAAGTTTTAAACTACTTAATTACGACCGATATGATTCAACCAAAGTTAATATGATTGATAAATCTATTAATAATGATGTTCATTTATCATTCCAGAATCCAAATGGTGAATTTATTGAAACGAATAATTACTTATTTAAAAATGATCAGAATATAAGTACTAAATTTTTAAGAGAAGGTGAATCTTTTAAAATTAAGTATACACTAGAAATAGATAACGAATACTTGGAAAAAACATTAATATTTTATGATAACTTATACCATTTTGATGTAGTAATAAAATTTTCGAATCCATCAAAAATGATTTTAAACAGAAGTTATGAATTTGGCTGGCAAAATGGTTTACCTCCAACTGAACCAAATTTTTCAGATGATTATAATTATAGTCAAGCTTATGTTTATATGGGTGAAGAATTAGATGGTTATCAATTGAGTGAACCAGGAAAAAAAGAATTAGTGACTTATTCTGGCTCGGCAGATTGGCTCGCTGTGCGAACAAAATATTTTATCACCGCTCTGATGCATAAAAATGCGGATGTTTCTGAAGGTATATATTTTTCAGGTGAGGGTATTCAGAAACAAGATTATGTACAGCGCTTATATGATTTTGGATACAATGTAAACTACCAAAACAATTATAATGGCGATACACTTCGTGTTTATATCGGACCACTTGATATATCTGAACTGGATAGATACCATAATGAATTAGATCAATTGGTAATGAATAATGGCTGGTATGAACATATGTTTCGTTTTATAAGTCTGATTATTCTACAATTGCTTCAATTTTTTCATTCGTTTATCCCTAATTATGGAATAGTCATAATAATCTTTTCAATATTAATAAAGGTGGTTTTATATCCTCTTACGAAGAAAAGTTATTCTTCTATGAAAGATATGCAAAAAATTCAGCCATTAATGACGGAAATCCGTGAGAAATATAAAGATGAACCTCAGCGGATGAATAGTGAAATGATGAAGCTTTATAAAGAGCATGGTGTGAATCCGGTAGGTGGCTGTTTGCCTATGATTCTACAGATGCCACTTTTAATAGCTTTATTTATTGTATTCAGGTCAACTATCCAGTTACGTGGTGCTATGTTCATTCCTGGTTGGATAACAGATTTATCACAACCAGATACTCTATTTCTTTTACCTTTTAGTTTACCCATGTATGGTAATGAATTTAATATTCTGCCAATCTTAATGGCCTTAACAATGATTTTTCAATCAAAAATGACTATGCAGGATCCCAAGCAGAAAATGATGGTTTATATAATGCCAATTTTTATGTTATTGATTTTTAACCGTTTTCCATCGGGATTAAATTTGTATTATACCTTGTTCAATTTATTTACTATTGTACAACAGAAATTTATAAGTACGGGAAGTGATAAAGAGCCGGATTTAACGAAAACGAAAAAAATTAAAGGTAAAAATTAAATAGACCCCGAAAGGGGTTTTTTTATGGAAATAAATATAAATACAGATACAATAATTGCACCAATCACAGCTACAGTTGGCGGTAGTGTGTCACTTATTCGAATAAGTGGCAATCAAGCTATTTCTTACACAAATCAATTATTTATCGGATCTGATTTATCCCAACAAAGAGGCAATAAATTTTTTCATGGCCAGCTTCAAAAAGGTAATGAAATAATTGATGATGTTATTATACTTTTATATAGATCACCAAATTCATATACCAGTGAGGATGTCGTCGAAATCAGTTGTCACGGCAACCCGTTCATAGTAGAAAAAATCATTCAGTTATTTATTGAATCAGGTTGTCGAATGGCTGATCCAGGTGAATTCACAAAAAGAGCTTTTTTTAATGGAAAAATTGATCTTCTACAAGCAGAAGCTGTAGCTGATCTCATAGCTGCTAAATCATTGAAAAGCGCTCACAATTCTCTCGTACATATAGAAGGAAAAATATCTGAACTCATTAAATCTCTTAAAGATACACTTATAGATACAGCATCGCTAGTCACACTTGATCTGGATTTTTCGGAAGATGATTTAAGTATTATTGATCATAGCAAAATTGAAGAAACAATAAATCACGCACAAAAAATAATAGACAATCTAATTAAAAGTTATGAATATGGCAGAATTCTTAATAAAGGCGCAGAGGTAATAATTTGCGGCAAACCAAATGTCGGTAAATCCAGTTTGATGAATGCGTTGATAAAAAGAGATCGGGTAATTGTGTCCAGCACGCCGGGTACCACTCGTGATACTATCCACGAAGATGTTATTATGGATAATATTTCTATACGCTTTATTGATACTGCGGGAATTAGAATCACAAATGATGAAGTTGAAGCAAAAGGGGTTAATCGGTCTGAAGCGGCATTTGATAAAGCAGATATTATATTGCTGATTGTTGACATATCAGAGCCCCTTACTCAGGATGATTATAATCTGATAGACAAACTGAAAGAATCATACTTAAAGAACCTGATTATTATTGGTAATAAAAATGACAAAAAAGCTGATAAAAAGTCCGAGAACGAATTAAAGAAATTTGGGCCAACACCAATAAAAATATCTGCAAAAACCGGTGAACAAATAAACTTACTTGAACAGGAAATAATTACTAAACTGAAAATGAACAGCGATATTCTTACTGAAGATATTATTATCACAAATCAGCGTCAATTTGATATTTTAAATAAAACAAATAATGCATTATCAAAAGCCTTTGACGCAACAAAAGAAAAAATCGGTTTTGAATATATCGCTGTTGACATTAAAAATGCTATTGATTTGTTATCAGAAATTACCGGGGAAATAACCTCGGATGATATATTGAATAATATATTTTCAAAATTTTGTATTGGGAAATAACGTTTCACGTGAAACATAATATGAAAAATAATTTTGACATTGCCATCGTTGGAGGCGGGCATGCTGGAATTGAAGCCTCCATTGTTGCTGCTCAGATGGGTATGAATACCGCTTTAGTTACAATGGAGATTAATAAAATTGGGATGATGTCCTGTAACCCTGCAATTGGAGGGCTTGCCAAAGGGCAACTTGTAAGAGAAATAGATGCTCTTGGCGGTGTAATGGGCAAAATCACAGATATTGCAGGTATTCACTTTAAGATGTTAAATACATCAAAAGGGCCTGCTGTTCAATCACCAAGAGCCCAGGCTGATCGCGCCAATTATGCAAAAGTGGCACAATCCTTTGTGTTGAATACAAAGAATCTAACTGTGATAGAAGATGCAGCTATTTCAATTTGTATAGAAAAAAACAAAATAAGCAGACTCATATTAAAAAATGGCAATGAATTAAAAGTGAAAGCCATTGTATTAACTAATGGCACTTTTTTAAATGGACTCATCCATGTTGGCGAAAAACATATTCCTGCAGGCAGGTCGGGAGAAATGCCCTCATATGGATTGACAGAATCATTAATTTCTCTTGGATTTTCAGCCGGAAGATTAAAAACAGGAACTCCGCCACGAATACACAAAGATAGTATTGACTATTCTAAAGTTGAATCTCAAAAGCCCGATGAAATCCCAATCCCATTTTCTTTTTCAACAAAAACAATCAACCAGAAACAAATCAATTGTTATATCACCTATACAAATGATCACACACATGAAATTCTTCGTACCGGCTTTGATCGATCACCGCTTTTCACAGGAACTATTAAGGGTGTTGGTCCAAGATATTGCCCATCTATCGAAGATAAAATAAACCGCTTTGCGGATAAAAACAGACATCAGATATTTCTGGAGCCCGAAGGATATGAAAATGACGAAATTTATGTTAATGGATTTTCAACCAGCCTTCCGGGAGATGTTCAGGAAAAAGCTCTGAAAACAATCTCCGGATTAGAAAAGGCAGAAATTTTACGTTTGGGCTATGCGGTTGAGTATGATTATTTCCATCCAAACCAGCTTAAGTATACCCTTGAAACGAAAGATGTTGAAAATCTTTATTTTGCTGGTCAGATAAACGGTACATCCGGATATGAAGAAGCGGCAGCACAGGGATTTATAGCAGGATTAAATGCAGCATTAAAGCTTTCAGATCGATCACCTTTTTCTCTATCTCGTTCTCAGGCTTATATCGGCGTTCTAATAGATGATCTAATTAATAAAATTCATGATGAACCCTATCGGATGTTCACTTCGCGTGCCGAGTTTCGACTATTATTACGACATGATAACGCAGATATTCGCTTGATGGATTATGGGTATAATTTTGGGCTTATTGATGATAAAACATATAAAATTTTCTTGTCCAGAAGAAATGAGATTAAAAGTATTCAAAACAAGGAACTTATCAAGAATATATCGAGCGAAACATTCAACACACATTTTTCAAATAAAAGCTCTGAGCTAAAGCAATCAGCTAAGATTGGTGATCTAATTAAGCGACCTGAAATTAAATTGTACGAGCTTTTAACACTAGTATCTGATAAAAAATATTCAGCATCTTCGATAGCAGAAGCAGAATTTAATATAAAATATAGTGGATATCTGGACAGGCAACAGGCCCAAATCAAAAAATTTAAAAGTATTGAAAATAAACAAATTCCAGACACAATTAATTATCAGTCTATTAATGCCTTATCGGTTGAAGCCAGAGAAAAATTGACTAAGATTAAACCAGCCAGTATTGGACAAGCATCAAGGATTTCCGGTGTCAGTCCAGCTGACTTATCAGTGTTGGTCATTTATTTGGAAAAATTAAAACACGGGATTGTTCCACGTGAAACAACATCTTCTCCTGTCTGATTTAATTCATTTTCTTGAACAACAGAATATTATTTTAAATGATACTCAAACTCAACAATTAGAGCTTTATCATTCAGGGCTAACGAAGTATGCCGATCAAATGAACCTTATATCAACACGTGATAAGTCATTTATAATTGAACATCATTTTCTGCCCAGTTTCTACTATTATCATTACCTAAGTATGGATGAGAATTTCTCAGATAAGCACATTCTAGATCTTGGTACAGGAGCTGGATTTCCGGGCATAATAATAGCCATATCATCTCTCAATAATAGAATAACACTAATCGATTCCTCGAGAAAGAAGACACTTTTTTTAAGAAACCTTGTTTCTAGGTTAGAATTAGATATTGAGATAATCTGTGAAAGAATAGAAAATATCTCAAGCTCTTTTTTTAAGAAATACGATATTATAGTAGCAAGAGCGGTTGCCTCGCTATCAGTTCTTAGCAATTGGTGTATGCCATTTTTAAAAACAGACGGATATCTTTTAACTTTGAAGGGTGAAAATTATAAAGATGAATTGGATAGGAATTTAGATATAGAGTTAAATAGATTAAATCCAAATCCTGTATGGTATAATTTTTCAAATTATCTGAGAAACAAATGCATGATAAAAGTATGTAATCACTAAAGGCTGGTTTGATATGTATGATCATGCATGGCAGATAGACTCAAATAGTATTGTAAATCTGGTTCACTAAAATGCATTTCCGGGAATCTTTTATATAGACTTTCAGCAAAAAGATAATCCAGATGATTTGTACTGTCTGGGAAAAATCCCATTGTCTTCTTCCAAATATCTTTGCTTTCCATGCAAAAATATACAAATACGTCTTCTGAGTGGTATCGAATTCTGGTATAGATTTCTTTAAACATTTCTAGCCGGATTGGTTTAAAGTATCGTAACTTTTTATCTGTACCAACAATTTGTTCATCCCGGATGATTGATGTATCTGGAAATCTATATCGAATCGTTTCTTTTAAGCTGGGAGGAAATCTTAAACCACCGAGGCTTATCCAAACGATTTTTTTATGATCTATTATTTGAAATAAATAATCAATTAAATCCGAATAATTCTTTTTCCAATTTTCATGATATACAATTGGATCAAAATGAAAAGCGAGTTTTATGCCTATCTCCTGTGCTCTGGCTGCCGCATTCAGGCGGTTTTCAATAGAATCGGATTTAAATTCAATATTATCAATAACTTCTGTGGGATTTAAAGACCAGGATATGACAAGATTGTTCAATTGATGTGAAATCGAATTTAAAAAATTAATATGATTTGTTTTTGTTTTGATTTCAAATAGAACATTTTCTTTTGATTCGAAATAGGGAATTAACTTTTGAGAAATACCAGTAATTTCTTCCAGTGCCAGACTATCAGCCAGCTCACCAGTCCCAATCCGAAACATTCGTTTTGGATAAACATTTCTCAATTCATCAAATTCTTTGAAAATTTTTGAATAATTTGAATAAACGGTTAATACTCTTGAATTCATATAGCTTTGAAGAATACAATATGCACAATCAATTGGACAACCGGTTGTTTCATTAATAACATGATAATTACAACAAATATAATCCTGCGAGGTACCCGGACAGGGTTTACAAAATTGTCCTTTATAGTTTGTAATAAATAAAACCGATTTACCCTTAGCTATAGAAATATTCTCAAAATCAATGCCATCAGGATCTACTTTTTCAATAATTGATGAATCAAATTTTGCTACTACTTCTTTAGTAAAATCCTCATTGATTACTGCTTTATCGACCAGAACTTTTTTAATAAATAATGATTTCATAGAGAGGCTAATATATTCTCAAATGTTTTTACATTTGATTCGTTGGAAATTAATTCGGCAAAGTTTTTCAGATCAGCGCTATTTCTAAATTTAGTTGATAATAATATTTCAGGTTTCTCAAATGATTTATCATAATGGATTTGTGTGTTTTCGTTAAAAGACAGTTTTTTTAGCTGATCATCTAATCGTCGTTGAAATTTTGTAATTGTAGGATAGCG
>JARRPN010000009.1:18269-46859 GCA_037382875.1 Calditrichaceae bacterium
GAAATCATCTCAGCAATATTGTTCAGTTCTACAATCCTGATGGATAACGATGTTGCGATGGAAAAGATTTCATCAATTACGCGATTATTTTGTTTTATCAGATATTGAAGTTGTTTGATGGAAACGTTGTAATTATAAATATAATCTCTGGCTGCCTGAGGCCAATTTAAAATAGTATGGTATTTATCATACTGGGGTAAATTAAGTATCCTCTGCCAGCTTTCCAAGCTTTGAAATGCTATACCAGCTTCTTTTAACATACTGTAAATAGAGAGTTTTTGATGAGCATTTAACTCAACATTTTCCTGTTTAAGGTTATGATACCGGATTTTAACTATTTCATCCAACTCGAGCTTTGATGGCAGCAAAATGAATGGCAATTCAGTTTTTCTTAAGTTTTTAGCTATTCTAAACCGTTTGAATCCATCGACTAATATAATAGAATTATCACAATTCCATCCAAGTAATGGATAAATAATCCCAACAGAATTTATAGATTCTTCTAACGAGTTAAAACCAAAATTTGTATTTAGATTGAATTTTTGTTCGATAGATATGTTATTAAGTTTTATATATTCAATCTTATATTTCATAAATTTCTCCTATTCATAATCGAATTTGCCAAAAGCTAATTTATATACGTTATAAATATAAAGAAATATTTATAGATAGATAATCCAAAAATATTTAAATTAGGATCACAATTTGATTAAATATAGGAATTAGTTCATGAATATTTTACTGAGCCTGGTTTTTTTAGTACTTATAGCCTATGTGGGCTCGGTTATCTTTCATCGATTTCCAATAAAAAATAATTGGCTGAATAGTATCACTGATAGTGGCAATTTATACCTTTTACTTGGATTTGCCATAGGGCCTAATGTACTTAATCTTATTGATGGTAAGATAATTGACCAGCTTAACGTTTTATATGCACTTGTTCTTGGGTGGGCTGGATTTTTAATAGGATTGCAAACGAACTTCAAAAATTTAAAACGATTTCGACAATTTTACTACTATTTTGCAACATCAAATTTTTTGATAGCATTTTGTTTATCATCTGTTCTTTTAATTTTAATATTCCCCTTGTTTCAAACGAAATTTGAAAATATTGAGATAATAATCTTAGCTACGGCAAGCGCAGTTACTTCTCCCATTATGTTGGGCATATTTTTACGAGACCATAAAGTGCATGGTAAAATGAGCCACCTTCTGCAGTTTGTATCAGGATTTGATAATATTCTTGGAGTGATTATTCTTGGAATCATAATGACTGGCCTGAGTAATCTCAAGTTATTTAATAATTTGTCCATTGGATTTTATTCAATTTTTATACCCATAGCACTCAGTGGTATAGCTTCGTATTTATATTATATTTTAGCAAAAGAGTTTAAAAAAGAGCAGGAAAATTTTTTACTATTAATTAGCCTTTTGATATTTATTCTAGGTATAGCTCTCTATTTAAATCAGAGTATTCTATTTACTGCATTTCTATTTGGCGCCGGTATAAGCAATCTACCAATAAATACAAAGAAATTATATTTGAGCATTCAGCAAATTGAGAAACCTCTTTATATTCTATTACTCATTTTTGTTGGTGTTAGCATTAATCTCATATCATATAAATATATCATATTACTAGCAGCATTCTTAGTAATACATCTTTTAGTAATTTTTACTAGTGGATATATGGCAAATTTAGTTATAAAAAATAAATTGCATTTGAGTAATTTGATAGGATTAGCAAATTTAGGTATGGGAGGGTTGTCGTTAGCAATCATTCTGGATTTTCATTTAACCAATCCATCAGACTTTTCAAATTTACTTTTATTTATTTTGGCGATTTCTATAATTGTTAATGATCTAGTATCCTATAAATTTTTAGAAAGACTGTTTTTAAAAAATTCGAAAAAGATAGGACACCCGATTGATTAGAAAATTTATAATATTAATACTCCTTATTCTCATTTTTATGGGAGTCAAACACCTATTTATTCCTTCAGAGAATATCCCTGCAGAATCTACCATTCTCACTGGATTAATATTATTAGGTGCATATTTATTTGCACTGATAATCAATAAATGGAGTTTCCCCAAATTAACAGGTTACATGATACTGGGTGTCGTTCTTGGCCCGATCGGTTTAAACTTTTTAAACAATGATATAATGGGACAACTCAAGGTTCTGGAAAGTATGGCTTTATCCTTTATTGCCTTAACCGCTGGAGGTGAATTTAAATTTAAACAATTAAAAAAATTTTCAAAGACATTAATGTATATGTTCTCAGGACAAGTCCTAACAGTATTCATTGGATTAATAGTTTTAATAAATGTCATAGCAGGCTATATCCCTTTTCTTTCAACTTTGGATAGTCAACTAATTTTTGGATTTTCAATTATTTTAGCGGGTATTGCTGTATCAAAATCACCCGCAACAACCATAGGTATTATTACCGAACTTAATGCAAAAGGAAGGGTTACGGATATTGTCCTCTCGATTACAGTAGTTAAAAGTATATTCTTAGTTATCACCTTTCCACTAATGGTTGCCTGGGCAAAACTTTATTTAATTGAAAATACCGTTTTTAATTTAAAACTAATTAGTGATTTATCAATTAATATTTTAGGTTCCATTTCACTAGGCATAATAATCGGATTGATTATTATTTGGTATCTAAAATCTATAAAAGTAGAGAAAACAATTTTTATGCTTGGCATAAGTATTGTAATAACGGCTATTAGTGCTTTACTTGATTTTGAAATATTACTTATATCGATAATTACAGGTATCATAGTTGAAAATTTTTCTGAACAAGGAGAATCACTTATAGATGCCATCGAACAAAGTTCATTACCACTATACATTATATTCTTTTGCTTTGCTGGGGCGGGGCTTCATCTGGAAACGTTAAAAAGCGCACTAAGCTTAACCATTCTGCTCGTAGTAGCGAGACTGATTTTTATTTTTATTGGGAATTACGCAGGAAGCTTTTTAGCAGGAGAAGAGGAAATAATAAAAAAGCATTCCTGGCTGGGATTCATTGGACAAGCCGGCATAGCGGTTGGATTAGCCACACTGATTGAGAATTCATTCCCGGGAGAAATTGGCAATCAAATAAAAACAATCCTAATAGCAACGGTTGTCCTTAATGAATTTATGGGACCAATATTATTAAAAATACTTCTTGTTAAAGCAAAAGAAATTGAAGTACAAAACTAGATACTTCAACGGTGGTTTTTAATCTATCATTTTATTTCTTTAATAAAGTTCCAACATGGCATTATAAGTAAAACCTAACTTGATTGTAATTAATAAATTAAGTAAATTCCACTCTTTAAAAATATAAAGAAATCAAATAGTTTTCACATTCTAATTTATCATAGATCAATTGAATAGGTACAAAATTCGAATTGACACAAACATTATCCTCAGGTGAAACTTTTATAAGGATTCCATAATTTTGTGGATTTTCCTTGAGATAAAATACCTTTGAAATTTTTATCTCATATAACAAACGAGGTTCTAATGAAACAATTTAAAATATTATATCTAGCAAGCGAAGTTGCACCGTTTGCAAAAGCAGGTGGTTTAGCGGACGTGACCGGCGCGTTACCAAAAGCGCTTAAAGGATTGAATCAAGAAATTCGCTTAATGATACCTAAATATAAGTTTATTAATGAACGTAAATATATTTTACGTGAGGTTATACGATTAAGAGAAATTCCAGTAACGATCAATGGAAAAACAGAAATCGCAAATGTCAAGTCAGCATTTTTGCCGGATAGTAAAGTTCAAATATATTTTATTGAGATAGGTGACTATTTTAATCGGCCTGGAATTTATATTGATCCGAAAACTAATAAACCATATCCAGATAATGCTGAACGTTTTGCTTATTTTTCAAAAGCAGCTCTTGAGACTCTTCGCATTTTATCCTGGCAACCCGATGTAATACATTGTAACGACTGGCAAACAGCAGCAGCGCCTGTTTATCTGAAAACTGTATATCAGACGGAAGCTTTCTTTACAGGTGTAAAAACCATTTTTACTATTCACAATTTAACGTCTCAAGGAACTTTTGATACATCAAAAGCCAAAGAAATTGACTTTGATGAGAGTCAAACCCGTGAAGGTGGTATGTTTAATAAAGATGGACAACTCAATCTGACAAAAGCTGCCATACATTTTGCAGATTTTATCACAACAGTTTCAGAGAATTATGCAGAAGAAATTATTAGAGATGACAAAATTGGATTTGGTTTTGGTCCATTATTAGATGAGAAGGCTGAAAAATTTGAAGGGATTATGAATGGTGTTGATTATAGTGTCTGGTCTCCTGAAATGGATAAATTCATACCGGCAACGTATTCTAAAGAAGATCTAAGTGGCAAAGAAGAAAATAAAAAAGCACTATTAATGCGACTGGGACTTGAATATAAAAGTGAAATTCCGCTTTTAGGGATGATCTCAAGAATAAATGAACAAAAGGGATTTGATTTAGTCGTTGATGCCATGGATGATCTTTTGGATATCTTTTTGATGCCATCACGATATGAACCATGTGGCTTGAATCAGATATACAGTCTTAAATATGGAACCATACCCGTTGTATCAGCTGTTGGTGGACTTTTCGATACGGTTGATGACCTTGATGATGAGTCGAATGATGGTACAGGATTTATAATAGAAAAATTAACAGCAAAGGGTATTGTAAAAGCAGTTAAAAAAGCAGTAGCATTCTTTAAGAAAAAAGAGCAGTTGATTGAGTTTCAGAAACGAATCATGGATGAAGACTTTTCATGGGAAATATCTGCAAATAGATACTTAGATATATATGACAGGGTAATTAATGAATAATTAATCCTACCAGTTTTTATATCTCACCAACTTTATTTTAAAATGAAAAAAGCAGTATTTCTTGATCGGGATGGAACAATTAATGAGGAGATGGGTTACATAAACCACGCTTCCCGTTTCATTATATTTGATTTCGTACCGGAAGCAATAAAAATATTAAATGAATGTGGTTTTTTAGTATTTGTTGTCACAAATCAATCGGGTGTGGCAAGGGGCTATTTTAGTGAATCTTTTTTACATGCACTTCACGAACAACTTATTGCTAAGGTTGCAACTAATGATGCTAAAATAGAAAAAATTTATTACTGTCCTCATCATCCAAAAGAAGGTATTCAAAAATACCGGATTGATTGCAATTGTCGAAAGCCTAAACCAGGAATGATTGATTTGGCCCAAAATGATTATGATATTGATTTAAAGGAATCTTATATAATTGGTGATCGATATAAAGACATCGAATTTGGTAAAAACTTGGAATTAAAAACAATTCTGGTTTTAACTGGATATGGTTTGGGCGAATATACCTATCAAAAAGATGAATGGTCGTTACAACCTGATAATGTTTGTAATAATTTACTGGATGCTGCCAATCTAATTAAATCATTTCAGCATAAATCCTGATCTTTCAAATTTTTTTCAAATTGACATAAAAATCATGGATAGTTATATTTCAGGCTTCAATTTTTAAGACGGAAAAATATGAAAAATACAATAACTATATTATTAACATTACTCATCATATGGTCATGTCAGGACATTGATCCATTACGGCCGCCAGAAGAATTAACAATGAATTATGGGGAACTGGTTTCAGACACTTTATTTGCAACTGCTGATTCAATTGTAATTAATGAAAGGGTGAATACTTATAATGCGCCCAAATTATGTATTGGAAATTACAAGAACTTTGAAACCACCATATTATTGCGATTTGTTCAATTACCAGATAGTGGTTCAATTATAGATTCCGTTGCCATTGAATTTTCAACACTACATGTTCTTGGGGAAGCCATGTCTGATATGCCAGTTTCAATTTATAAGGTTGAAGAAGAATGGACAGAAACTGCAAATACTAAAGATGAATGGCATACCTTTGCTCCAACAACAGAAATTGATGCAATTCAAATTCCATCCGAAGATTCTACAAGAATTAAATTTACTATTTCGGATACAAGTCTGATCCGAGAATGGATATCAGATGGTTTTTTTAACAAAGGGTTATATTTAAAATGCACAAATCCTGGCATAAATTATATAAGGGAAATTGCCTCTACGGAGTATGGTGTTGATTCTCTGGCTCCACAAATTACATTCCGTTACTGGGATGAAGAAGATAGTGTCTTTGTAACGGATACAACGTATATTGGATTAGATGCAACCATTTTCAATAACAATGGTAATGAGATTTTTAATATTGCACAATCTCAAAATGATCTATTAGTTGCAAGTGGTATCGGGGTACGCACATATCTTGAATTCAGTGATCTCAGTTTGTTGCCGCCCAATATTCTTGTGCAAAAAGCAGAACTGCATGTACCCGTCTGGGATGAAGATATTCAAATGCAGGATCAAAAGAATTCCTTTGATAATACAAATGATAAACAAAATTTTTATATCAATTCGATAACAGATTTATCAAATTCAGAACTCGATTCAGTTTATTTAAATTTTATAACGATGACACAATCAGATAGTCTAGTTAAAATATCTACAACCAATAATCGCGCAGTCATGGGTAAATATTTGATTCAAAATATTGTTAATGGAAATCAGGAGAGTAATTGGTTTTCATTACAATATCAGAATGAAGGACAAGATCTGTCTATAAAAAGATTTAGAAGAACAGCTGATAATCCAACTCGTTTAATACTAAGATATTTTAAAGTAGAACAATCAGGATTTTAAATTTAAAGATGAAATATATTTTATTTTGGTGCATCCTAATCATTTTCCTTCCATTATTATCATTTGGCCAAAGTTTGTTTGGCATAAGCGATAAAACAATTGGTTTTTTGCAGGTTCCTTATTCTTCTGCCGGTGCCGCAAGATCATTTGAGTTAGCCTCAACAGATTCTCTTAATGTCAATGTTCAAAATTTTTCTATGTGGACTAATTTATCAAATACAACTATATCTGTATTAGCAGGTTATGATGGAGCTTCAGCTACAGATCAAGAAGATAATAATTACTATAGTGAATTATTCAATTTTCAAGGCGCGTTAGTTGGCGTTCCACTGCAAAAGAAAAAAATAGTACTTGGTATAGGTTTACAACCCATTTCAAATATTGATAGGCGTTTTGTTGATACACTCGTCACAAACTCCAATGAGATAGAAAGCTTATATTTAAAAGGTGGTTTGGGGCGAGCAATTGCAAATATATCCTATAGTCCAATCAGGAATTTTGGACTAGCTATTGGCTATGAATTTACATTTGGATCCATCAAAGAAGATTACATTATCAATGATGAAGATGTTTCTGTCTATAGAATTGAAGTTGATAAAGAATCTAGAATGTTTGGTACAGGATTCATTTTTAGTGCTTATCTACAACCGATGCAAAATTTGACTGTGGGGTTATTTAACAGGTTAGCCGTTAAAACAGACGTTGATATCATTAGGAAAAGTATATCAACAGAGGTTGAAGAAAAACAACACGATAAAATTACATTACCGGCTCAATATGGAATGGGTTTAGAATACAAATTTAAACCCCGATATAAAGTGGGAATGGATCTTCTTTACCAGGATTGGGAAAATGGATATAAAGTTGACAACAAAAAATTGGGATCCACACAAGATAAATTTTTCAGGTTTGGAGTTGGAATAGAAAGAACACAAAGCCAAAAACGTTTTACGGATTTGTTAGAACAAATGGATTTTCGGGCCGGATTATTTTATGGACAATTAAATCAAACAAATAATAATAACTCAGTTAACGAATATGGACTTACTTTTGGATTTTCACTACCAATAATCAGGTATATTTCAGTTCTTGATATTTACGGTAAAATTGGTCGCCGGGGTAGTCTAAGCCAAAATACTATTGAAGAAACATTTTATTCATTTGGAGTTACCTTTTCAGCATCTGAGCTGTGGTTTAAAAATATTGAAGATTAAGAAAGCAAATTGGAGGGCATATTATGAATATGCATAAAATGCTTTATTTTGGTTTAGCACTATTATTTTGTCTGGCAATGTTTTCAAACAGCATTGCTCAATTCGAAGATGAATTTAGCCTGGGAGAAGAAGAGGAAGAAGTTGAATGTATTCCGGAAAACATGCAGACGCCATATGACACAAAAGTATATGCTGATTCCACACAACCTGTAGGTTTACTCTATAATTTTGGATACGAGTATTATAAGAATAAGTCCTATAGTGATGCCTTACCCTATTTATGGCGTGTATTCAATATGGATAGTACAAAATATGCGCGAAATGCTATAAGATATATTTCAAGAATGTATTTTGATCAGGGAATGGCGGATAGTACATTAATTGCCTGCTATCGAGGGCTGGAAAAATTTCCAACCATTGTAACACTTCATTATTATGCTGGCATATTACAAAACAGATTAGGTAAATCAATTTGTGCCATTCCACACTATGAAGTTCTAGTAGAAGATGGAGCAGCCGATCTCGAACAGGATCCAAATAATGTTAACAAGAAAGAATCATATATTGAACATTTAAAAACATTAGCCTTTCTATACTACAAAACTGACGATGAGAGAGCTATTGAATATCAACAAATAGCTGTTAACTTAAAACCTAATGATCCGGATCTATCCAATACCCTTGCTCAATATAATGATTATTTCTATGGCAAGGGAGCTGGAATAGCAGCTTATAAGCAGGCTTACTTAAATGACCCTGAAAATATGGATTTGGCATTAAAATATGCAGAAGCAGCAGCACAGTCAGATACAGTAAGAAATGCTCTGGAACCACTTAATAAAGTTATCAACAAAACACCTTCTAAAAAAGCTTATAATATCCGCGCCGGTGTTTACGAAAGCCTAGGACGCTATAATGATGCCATAAATGATTTGAAAAAAGCATTGGATTTTAAAACAGTTGATTTAGATGTTATGATTAAAATAGCTGAAGACTATAAATTGGCTAAAAATTTTAAGAATGCAAAATACTGGGTAAATCGTGCTTTGAGAACCAGACCGGGTTATGGACAAGCATATATAACCATGGGTGAAATTTATGAAGCGGCTGTCTCATATTGTATGGGACAAAGGGGTGGTGATCTAAGATTTGAAGATAAATTAGTATATGAAAAAGCTTTCAACGAATATAAGAAGGCTATGAAAGATCTTGGATTCAGAGCTAAAGCAAAAACCAAACAAAATAATTTAAGACCACTCATTCCAACAAAAGAAGACCGCTTTATGAATAAAGGTGTAACCATTAAGTCATCGTGTTATACAAGTTGGATTGATTAGGAGACAAATACAGTGATGATAGCACTTGGTGCAGATCATGCCGGATATCTGCTTAAAGAGAAAATAAAGAAATATCTAAGCGATAAAAAGTTAGAATTTAAAGACTATGGTACTTTTAAACTGGATTCTTGTGATTACCCGGAATTTGGTTATAAAGTAAGCCAGGCTGTTGCAACGCAGGAAGCAAATGTAGGTATTTTGATATGCGGTACCGGAATCGGCATGTGTATCACCGCTAATAAGATCAAAGGAATACGTGCAGCACTTGCAAATAATGTTGAAGCCGCTCAGCTAAGTCGACTACATAATGATGCAAATATTTTATGCCTTTCTGGGCGTAGTTTAGAAGAAGATGACGCCATGAAAATAGTTGAGACCTGGCTTAATACCTCTTTTGAGGGCGGTAGACATGAGGGCCGGTTGAATTTAATTACACAACTGACCGGTTTATAGTAGGAGTTACTATGCTTCAAAATATTAAAAATAATGATCCCGATATTTTTGATGCCATTGTAAAAGAAATTGATAAAAGCAGTGTTAGAAGCTAACGGCTGTGTGATGACCAATAAATATGCCGAGGGATATCCGGGGAAACGATATTATGGTGGCTGTGAAAATGTTGATATTGCCGAAAATTTAGCGAGGGATAGGGCTTGTGAACTATTTAAGGCTGAATATGCCAATGTCCAACCTCATGCCGGTTCTCTAGCTAATATGGCAGTATATTTTTCTTATATTAATCATGGTGATACAATACTAGGCATGAATCTGGCACATGGCGGTCACTTAACTCACGGATCTCCTGTCAATTTTTCAGGACGCATGTTTAATTTTGTTCCTTATGGTGTTACCAAAGAAACCGGTCGTATTGATATGGATGAGGTCCAGCGCTTAACCAGAGAGCATAAACCAAAAATGATAGTTGTTGGTGCCAGTGCTTATTCAAGATTTTATGAATTTGATAAGTTTAAAGAAATTGCAGATAAAGCTAGTGCTGTTTTATTTTCTGATGTGGCCCATCCGGCGGGATTAATTGCCGCAGGAATTCATCCAAGCCCGATACCATATTGTGATGTCGTTTCTACCACAACACATAAAACATTACGCGGACCAAGGGGCGGTATGATACTAATGGGAAAGGATGTTGAAAATAAAATGGGAATAGTTGCGCCAAAATCCGGCAGAGTAAAAATGATGTCTGAAATTATTGATAGTAATGTAATGCCGGGTATTCAAGGCGGGCCATTGATGCATGTAATTGCTGCAAAAGCAGTAGCTTTTAAAGAAGCGCTACAGCCTGAATTTATAACCTATGCAAAACAAATTGTGGCTAATGCCAAAACCCTATCCGAAAGCTTAATATCCAAAGGTTTTAATATTGTTTCAGGCGGAACCGATAATCATGTTTTTCTGATTGATTTAACAAATAAAAATATCACAGGTAAAGCTGCTGAAAATGCTCTGCATGAAGCTGGTATGACCGTTAACAAAAACATGGTACCATTTGACGAGCGAAGTCCTTTTATTACTAGCGGTATTCGATTGGGAACCGCTGCTCTGACAACCAAGGGAATGAAAGAAAATGAGATGAAGATTATCGCAGATTTTATTTCGGAGGTACTTGATAATATCGATGATGAATCAATTCAGAAATCCATTGCAGACAAAGTAAGAGAATTAAACAAAGATTTTCAATTATATAATATAAATTAACAACTTTTATTTGCCCCTCATGAAGGGGCATTTTTTATGAAACGACAAAATTTAAATGAAATCGAAATGCCATTCTTAGATCACCTTGAAGAATTAAGGTGGCGCGCAATACGTATTCTTATAGCAGTTGTAGCTTTAACCATAGCCTGTTTCTTTGTATCTGACTATATACTTAATTTTTTACTCTTTTCAACAAAAAACTTACAATTCGAAATAAATCTACAGGTACTTAAAGTACAAACTGTTTTTATTATTAAGTTGGAGTTGGCACTCATTTTTGGAATTGTGTTAAGTCTTCCTTATATCTTTTATCAAATCTGGCAGTTTGTGGCTCCTGTGCTTTTAGAAAAAGAGCGAACATATGTGTTTCCGGTCATATTTTTTGCAACCATAAGTTTTTTAATCGGTGCAGGATTCGCATATTTTATTATTGTACCAATAGCGCTTGATTTCTTTTTGAGTTTGGCACCAACAACGGTAACAAATAATATTGCCCTGGATTTTTATTTCGGCTTTGTTGTCAGAATAGTTATTGTTTTCGGAATCGTGTTTGAATTACCGGTCATCAGCTTGTTTCTCACAAAAGTCGGATTGTTAACACCAGAATTTCTTAGGAAATATAGAAGATATGCCATTGTTACTATTTTTATCCTTGCAGCAATTTTAACCCCTCCTGACCCTACCACTCAGGTCATGCTTGGTATACCTCTTGTTTTATTATATGAATTTACTATCTGGATTAGTTATTTTTTCAGGAAAAAGAAGATCGAAACTGAAGAAGAAGCTAAGAATTGATTTGATTAGAATTTGTATTCTAAGTACATTTAGCCTTTTTAAATAAGTAATAAATAAAGTATCATGCCTAAAGATATTTCCCTGAAACAAATAAGAATGCCCTTTGAGACTGAAATTCGTGAATATGAACGGATTTTCAAAATCTCAATGACATCTAATGTAAAATTGGTTGATACCATCGTTAAATATGTCGTTAAACATCGGGGAAAAGGTTTAAGACCTTTACTTGTTATCATGGCTGCCAAACTGGTGGGTAAGCCAGTTGAAAACACATATATCATTGCTTCTACTATAGAGCTATTACACACAGCTTCATTGGTCCATGAGACTATTTTAAAATTATTTCAAATAAAACGGCTGCTCTAATTGGAGCTGCAGCACAACTAGGTGCCATGACTACTTCAGATAAACCAGAAGATCACGAGCGATTAAAAGTATTTGGTGAAAACCTTGGCCTGGCATTTCAAATACAAGATGATCTTTTAGACTATTATGGTAAACAGTCCATAGTTGGGAAACCGATTGGGAATGATTTTAAAGATAAAAAAATCACCCTGCCTCTAATACATGCATTCCAAAATGCTGAAGAAAAGAAAATTAAAGAAATTAAAAAATTATTGAAGTATGATGTTAGCAGTAAGGATGTAAGTTATATAATTCAGTTTGTTGAAAACTATGGCGGGATTGAATATACTAAGCAAAGACAAAATGACTATGCTTTTCAAGCCCAAAAAAGTCTTAATTCTTATGAAAATAACGATGTTAAAGAAGCCTTATTAAACTTCATTGAATTTATAATCAATAGGACTAAGTAATTTGTGAAAGTGAATCCGAAAAGAATTCTAATTTTACGTCTAAGTTCCATTGGAGATATAGTACTTAGTTCCTTTTTTATACGTCAAGTTGCCAAAACCTTTCCCAATTCTAAAATAGATTTCGTAATTAAGAAACAGTTTGATGATCTGGTTACATATAATCCCTATTTAAATTCTATATACCATGTTGAACCGGAGAAAGGTTATGAACAACTCTATCAATTGCGCAATGAATTGAGAAATAACAGATATGATTTAGTTTTTGATTTACATAATAATTTACGTACACGATTTTTGCTCTCAGGACTTTCCAAATCTAAAAAGTGGAAAATACATAAGGACAAAATATTACGCGCGCTTCTTGTCTGGTTTAAAATAAACAGATATAAACAAATTAAACCTATTCCTATTCGATATTTGGAAACGGGAAAGGAAACAGGAATAAAGGATGATTTAGGAGGTCTGGAAATATTTTGGGATAAAAGTATTCAAGAGGAGTTGTATGAGAAAATTCCTGAGATTTCAACGAACGATTATATTGCAATAGCTCCTGGAGCAGCTCATTATACAAAGAAGTGGCCGATCGAAAATTTTATAGAACTACTCAGCATAATAGATGAAAAATGGAATGGAAAAATTGTCATTTTGGGTGGACCTGCTGACATAGATGATGGGAGTGAGTTAGAATTAAATAGTAAAGTAATCAATTTAACTGGCAAACTGAGTTTGCTTGAATCAACTATAGTAATAAAAAATGCGAAAACATTAATTTCAAATGATTCCGGTGTGATGCATATAGCCACTGCAGTAAAAACACCTGTTTTGGCTATCTTTGGATCCACAGTTGAAGAATTGGGCTTTTTCCCTTTTAGAAGTGAGCATTGTGTTATTCAAAATGAAGGTTTAAAGTGCAGACCTTGTTCACATGTCGGTAAAGATTATTGCCCAAAAGGACATTTTAGATGTATGTTAGATATTAAGCCTGATTTTGTTTATGATGAATTAATTAAATTTATCTAAATATGAAACCAATAATTAAAATAATTTACTCATATATATTATTACCTTTTCTTATTTTAACTGCAGCTTTAATTAGTATTTTTAACGCTAAATATCGAAAAGCTTTTTTTGCACGTTTCCGTGTATTATCAAGTATAAGAACTTATCTAAATGAAATGAAAAACAATATCGATAGAAAAAATATACTTATTCATTGTGCATCTATGGGAGAATTTGAACATATCAAGCCGCTTATAGCAAGATTATCGGAAAATCCTTCAAATGCCATTATATTAACCTTCTTCTCACCATCGGGATATGAACATGTAAAAGAATATACGGGAATTGATCTGATATTATATTTACCATTCGATTTTCCGGGAACATGGCAGAAAATATATCATTTATTAAAACCAGTATTTTTAATTATTTCAAAACATGATACCTGGCCGAACCAGATATGGATGGCCAATAAACTAAATATTCCTGTTTTTCTGGTGAATGCTTCACTTAATGAAAAGTCATCCCGAATAAGAGGACTGGCACAAATTCTTTTTAATGAAGTTTATAAATCATTTGATCAGATCTATGCGGTTAGTGAATCAGATAAAAATATTTTTGAAAAATATTTCAAACAGATTTCTGTTCAAGCAATCGGCGATACAAAATTTGACCAGGTGGTCTTAAGAAAAAAACAATCTGAAAAAGCAATTCATATTCCTGATGATTGGGTAATGAACAATACTGTGTTAATTTTTGGAAGTGTTTGGCCAGAAGATTTGTTAAATCTAAAACAACCAATTAAAGATATTTTAAAAAACCACAAATCAATAAAAGTAATTTTAGTGCCTCATCAACCGGATGAAAAACACATTAATGAAATCAAACAATTTCTTACTGATGAATCAACATCCCTATTTACAAATAAGTCATTCACTAATGAAAAACGTGTATTAATTATTAATACCGTGGGTGTACTGGCTGATCTCTATAAATATGCTGACATTGCTTATGTGGGAGGTAGTTTCAAACAGGGCATTCATAATGTAATGGAACCAGCAATTTACGGTATCCCGATTTTGTATGGTCCAAAACATAAAAACTCTAATGATGCAATTCAATTACTACAAAAAGGTGGTGCCCTACAAATTGAAAATCAAAAACAGGCTCTTCAAATATTATATAAACTAATTGATAACCATAAATATCGAAAAAAACTGGGTAATAATGCCAAATCATTCGCATTGAGTCATACGGGTGTGAGTGAGAAACTGATCCAGCAATGGCGTCCATACCTAAGATAAAATTTCTTCCCAATTATTCATCAATTCATTATAAAATTGTCTAATATTTAAAATAATTATGATTGTGACATTTTTTCATAAATATGTCAAAATGCATATACTCTATGTCAAAACCATCTGATATCAATTTAAAATTAGTTATCATGACAACATACACAACCTATTGAAAATATGGCAGTTAAAATGATAAATAAAAATTGGCATATAATTTGAACAGTAAATCTCGTTATTAGTAAGATAAGAAAATATGAAATAATCATATTAAATATTAAAACAAAATTGTTGGGGAGGTCATAAAATGAATCTTAAACCTTTATCAGATCGGTTGATTGTTAAACCGTTAGATAATGAGGAAAAAACCACATCAGGTATCATTGTACCGGATACTGCAAAAGAAAAGCCTATGCAGGGTGAAGTTATTGCTGCTGGACCGGGTAGAATGGACGATACCGGCAAAAGAATAAAAATGGATGTCAAAGTCGGAGATAAAGTGATGTACGGTAAATATTCCGGTACAGAGTTTAAAATGGATAAAGTTGATTACCTAATTATGAATGAAAATGACATTTTGGCAATTTTTAATTAATACAAAATAAGTGAGGTTTATAATGGCAGCAAAATTAATTGAATATGATTCCCAGGCCCGTGTTAAATTGAAAAAGGGTTTGGATACATTGGCACAGGCCGTCAAAATCACTTTAGGGCCTAAAGGCCGTAATGTAGTAATTGACAAAAAATTTGGTGCACCAACCGTAACCAAGGATGGAGTAACCGTTGCGAAAGAAATAGACCTGGAAGATCCCTTTGAAAATATGGGTGCGCAAATGGTTAAAGAAGTTGCCTCCAAAACTAGTGATATAGCTGGTGATGGAACAACCACCGCAACCGTCTTAGCACAGGCTATTTATAACCAGGGATTAAAAAATGTTACGGCAGGAGCAAATCCGACTGATTTAAAACGCGGTATCGATATTGCTGTTGCTGAAGTTATTAAAAATTTACAGTCTATGTCCCGCGACGTTTCCGGAAAGACGGAAATTGCGCAGGTTGGAGCTATTTCAGCTAATAATGATTCGACAATAGGTGATTTAATAGCCGATGCTATGGATAAAGTGGGTAAAGACGGCGTCATTACGGTTGAAGAAGCTAAGTCCATCGAAACAGCTATGGAAGTTGTTGAAGGTATGCAGTTCGATCGCGGTTATGTTTCTCCATATTTTTCAACTGATACAGAAACCATGGAAGCCATTCTGGATGATGCGGCAATTCTGATCCATGATAAAAAAATCAGTGCGATGAAAGATTTGCTTCCTGTTCTTGAAAAAGTAGCACAAACGGGCAAACCTCTTCTAATCATTGCTGAAGATATTGAAGGCGAAGCATTAGCTACTTTAGTAGTAAACAAAATTCGTGGTACATTAAAGGTTGCCGCTGTAAAAGCTCCGGGTTTTGGTGATCGCAGAAAAGCCATGTTGGAAGATATTGCAATTCTTACCGGTGGCCGGGTCATCAGCGAAGAAACCGGTTTCAAACTTGAAAATGCTACTCTTGATGATTTGGGTAGTGCCAAACGTGTAACCATTGATAAAGATAATACAACCATTGTAGAAGGTGCAGGATCAACAGATGATATCAAAGGGCGTGTTAATCAAATCCGTGCCCAGATTGAAAATACAACCAGTGATTATGACAAAGAAAAGCTTCAGGAACGTCTGGCTAAATTGGCCGGTGGTGTCGCTGTAATTAAAATCGGTGCAGCGACAGAAGTTGAAATGAAGGAGAAAAAAGCCCGTGTTGAGGATGCACTCCATGCAACCCGTGCTGCTGTTGAAGAAGGTATTGTTCCGGGTGGTGGTATTGCTTTACTTCGTTCTATTAAAGCACTGGATAAGATGAAACTTGAAGATGATCAGCAAATAGGTGTTGACATTATTCGTCGTGCATTGGAAGAGCCCATTCGTCAGATTGTACATAATGCCGGATTAGAAGGTTCTGTGATTGTGAATAAGATTTTGGAAAAGGAAGGTGCATACGGTTTCAATGCTCAGACTGAAAAATACGAAGATTTGTTAAAAGCAGGTGTTATTGATCCTACCAAGGTAACCAGAAGCGCTCTGGAAAATGCTTCTTCTGTTGCAGGATTATTATTAATGACCGATGCGCTCATATCTGAAAAACCTGAGAAAGAACCACCAGCACCAGCAATGCCTCCAGGTGGAATGGGTGGTATGTATTAATAGAATTTCAATCAAACGGGATGTTAACACATCCCGTTTTTTGCTTTTAAGAACAGATCATATTATAATTATAAAAACTCAAATCAAATTAATATGAAAAAATTACTTTCCCATTTTAAGAATTACATACTTGCCGGAATTGTTGTAGTTGTCCCGCTAGCAATTACAATCATTGTACTTAAAAATCTATTTATATATTTGGATGAAATAGCCAGACCCTATTTAGAACCCTGGTTGGGATTCTGGCCCATTGGAATGGGATTGTTAATTACTATTGTACTTATCTTTTTCATTGGACTTTTAACGAATAATATTGTCGTTAAACGTTTGGTTGGATTTGGTGAAAACATCCTTCTTAAAATTCCCATAGCTAAATTGATTTATTCAGCAGTTAAACAACTGCTTGAGACCTTTTCTGCATCAGATAAACAATACTTTCAAAGAGTCGTTGCTGTAGAATACCCCAGTAAAGATATCTGGTCAATAGGGTTTGTGAATGGTGAAAGTTTTTTACCAGGTCAGGTGGAAAAGAAGATTAATATTCTCATATTAACGTCAATAAATCCCGCATCCGGATTTTTTATAATGGTACCGAAAAATAAAACTATACCATTAAATATAAGTGTGGAAGAAGGAATGAAATGGGTAATATCTGGGGGAATAATTAAACCGGAAGTGTTTAAGAAAGTAGAAAAAACTGATTAAGAATGAAGATGATACGACCGGCTGTATGTATGATTAATCCTGTTAAAACCAACTTTTTCGTTTTTTACTGACTTTTTCAATTCCAAAATCTGTTGAGTAATCCGATTCATTTCCTTTAAAAATCGTTCATCATATTCATCTTCAACACGCACATTCTGCAATATCAATATACGAAGCTGAGTATTTAACTCATTTAATTTTTCGCTGGTCATCTTATGTTTCATAGCGTACCTCACAATTAAATCTCATATATTCTTATAATCGTACAATAACGTTACTGCTTAAAAATTGAGGTGAATATTTAAAACAATTGACCATTTATCCATCCTTGTTTTATTGCACACTTTATTATACGTTCCTTCCATCAATTAGTTTATTTAACATATGTCAGAAACTGATTAAAATTATATTTATATCTCATAAAATTAAATGATCTGAATCAAAAAAATTTGTAAGTTCATTTAATAATAAATCAGTAACCATTTCAAACAAAATAACCAAGGAGCCCCTATGAAGTTATATTCCATATTGTTTATTTCTCTGGTATTTATATTATCAGCCTGTAAAGATAAAAAAATAATAGAAGAAAATGCTAAACTGAAAGAACAGGTCAAAGATTTAAAAACAACAGTTAAATTATATAGAAATGCGGGGAAAAATATGCGATTTTTGGCATCTAAAATTGAAGGGATTAAAGCAAGAATCATTACAAATATGGGTGATATTGAGTTGGAATTCTTTCCTGAAAAAGCCCCGCTTCATTGTTTTAATTTTATAACTCGTGCAGAGTGCGGTTACTATGACAACACAAAATTTCATCGGGTGATTAAAGGTTTTATGATTCAAGGTGGAGATCCTAATACAAAAACAGATAATGTGGACTTATATGGAACAGGCAGTCCGATTGTTGCAATTCCTCATGAGTTTAATGATATAAAACATACGCCAGGTATATTATCAATGGCTCGACCCGGTGATGAAAGCATGGGTGCCGGCTCTCAATTTTTTATTATGCATGCGGATTATCCCAGTCTTGATGGTAAATACACAGCATTTGGTAAGGTTACAAAGGGTATGGATGTTGTGGATGCAATCGCAAATGTAAAAACGATTCAACCGCAACGCCTAGACAGACCGGTTAAACCGGTTATTGTAAAAACGATTGAAGTTTACCGGGAAAGATGAAAAAGGACACCATCTATCAAAATCCGAAGAATCCTCTAGGTGATTTTAAATTTGATGAAGAGGTAACGAAAGTATTTCCGGATATGCTGCAGCGATCCATACCGGGCTATAACCTGATATTATCCATGATTAATATGTATACCGGATTGTATGCGGAAAACAATCGCAATTATTATGACCTGGGCTGCTCTCTTGGAGCAGCCACCCTTTCTATGGGGAAGGCATTGAAAAAGGATCATGGGCGAATTATCTCGGTTGACAATTCCAAGGCGATGATTAAAAAAAGCCGCCAGAATATTGAAAGAGCAAATTTAAGGATACCTGTAGATTTGATTTGTGAAGATCTTCAAAACATTAAAATTACAAATGCCCGGATTGTTGTGATGAATTTTACACTTCAATTTGTTCCGAAAAATGATCGTGAAACCATTTTGAAAAGAATCTACAATGGAATGGTTAAAGGTGCTGTGCTAATACTTTCTGAAAAAACAACTTTTTCAGATCTGGATGAAAAGGACTTCAATGAATCATTGTATGTTGAATTTAAAAAATCAAATGGTTATAGTAATTTAGAGATTAGCCAAAAACGAACCGCTTTAGAGAAAATACTGGTTCCGGATACCACTGAAGAACATATTGAACGTTTAAAGCAGTGCGGTTATATAAGAAGTAATGTATGGTATCGCTGCTTGAACTTTGCTTCTATGGTAGCCTTTAAATGATAAATAAAAAACACCTTTATCAATTACTTGAAAATACTAATCTCGATACATGGAAAGCGGAAATATTTGAAAATGTTTATACCGTTTTTCATGATAATAAACATGGTGATTTAAAAAAATGGAAATCAATTCTGGAATCTTTACCCCATGGCACTCCATCTGCAATAAATCTAAATTCTGCGACAATACAGATCGGTAAAAAGAGCGATATTGATCCAAAGATAAAGAATTCACTTATATCTTTATTAAGAAAATTACACCCCTGGCGTAAAGGTCCATACAATTTATTTGGAATAAACATAGATACAGAATGGCGGTCGGATTTAAAATGGGATAGACTGAAAGATCAAATATCTCCTCTTAATGATCGTATCATACTTGATGTTGGCTGCGGTAGCGGATATCATATGTTTAGAATGGCGGGAAACAGCGCTCGGCTTGTTATTGGTTTGGAGCCATTTTTATTGAGTGTTATTCAATTTAGGGCGATCAACCAATATGTAAACAATCCGGCTATAGAAATACTACCACTTGGTATTGAAAAATTTCAATATAGTTCTCAGGCATTTGATACCGTTTTTTCCATGGGTGTATTGTATCACCGGCGTTCACCATTTGATCATTTGAATGAATTAAGATCACATCTTCGCAGTGGTGGTGAACTGATACTGGAAACATTGGTAATTGAAGGGGGAATAAATGATGTACTGGTACCCGAGGATCGTTATGCTAAAATGCGCAATGTATGGTTTATTCCGTCCTGCCTAACACTGGAATCCTGGCTGAAACGAAGCCGATTTAAAAATATCCGACTAATCGATATAACTAAAACGACTTCCGAAGAACAGCGGTCAACAGAATGGATGCATTATGAATCGCTGACTGAGTTTTTAGATCCAAATGATTCAAATAAGACTATTGAAGGATTGCCGGCGCCAAGACGAGCTATATTTTTGGCTGAGGCACCCTGATGAATTGAAACTTTTAAATATATGATTTGATATTGAAATTTAATTCTATAAATTTCATATAATATCACTAATATATATTTACGGAGGTTTCTTTGACCCAAGATACCATCCTTGCCATTGACAGCGGTACACAAAGTATCCGTGCCCTTCTCTTTGATTTACGCGGACATTTACTGGAAAAAGAACAGGTATATATAGAACCCTATTTCTCCGATGCACCCGGTTTTGCTGAGCAAAATGCCGATGTTTACTGGCAGGCTCTTTGCGATGCCTGCAAAGGATTATTAAGCAAAGAAATTGTCAAACCTGAAGAGATAGCCGCGGTGGCTCTCACCAGTCAAAGGGCTACCGTCATAAATGTAGATAAGGACGGTCAAGCCTTACGTCCGGCTATAGTATGGATGGATCAGCGCCGGGTTGAGAATTTTCCGCCGGTCAAAGGTGTTTGGGGTAATTTATTCAAAGTTTCGGGTTTGACTAAAACCGTGGAATATCTTCAGGCAGAAGCCGAAGCCAACTGGCTTATGACTAATCAACCGGATATTTGGGAAAAAACCTATAAATATCTTTTTCTTTCCGGATATTTAACCTATCATCTTGTTGGTGATTTTGTTGATTCGGTGGGCTGCCAGGTAGGTTATGTACCGTTTGATTATAAAAAGTTAAAATGGGCCAGCCGTTTGAGCTGGAAATGGCAGGCTATTCCAATGGAAAAAGGACAGTTACCAAAATTAATTCCGCCGGGAAAACCGCTTGGTAAAATTACTAAAAAAGCAGCCGAGGAAACCGGTTTACCGGAAGGATTACCTTTGATTGCTTCAGCGGCAGATAAGGCTTGTGAGGTTCTAGGATCAGGCTGTATTGAACCGCATGTTGGCTGTTTAAGTTATGGAACGGCAGCCACCATAAATACTTTGCGGGATAAATACAAGGAAGTTATCTCATTGCTACCTGCTTATCCTGCGGCAGTTCCGGATGCCTATAACCTGGAAATACAAATTTATCGGGGTTTTTGGATGGTTAGCTGGTTTAAAAATGAATTCGGATATATTGAGAAAGAAAAAGCGGAAAAGAAAGGCGTTGATCCCGAAGAATTATTGGATGACCTTGTTAAAAAAGTACCGCCCGGTTCCGAAGGACTGGTATTGCAGCCATACTGGTCTCCAGGATTAAGACATCCAGGACCGGAAGCGCGTGGAGCTGTTATCGGATTTGGCGATGTCCATACACGAGCGCATCTATATCGTGCTATTCTAGAGGGTCTGGCCTATGCTTTACGTGATGGGGCAGAAAAAATTGCCAAACGAACCGGAGTACCAATTACTGAATTACGGGTTGCCGGTGGTGGCAGTCAAAGTGATGAAGCGATGCAGATAACAGCAGATATTTTTGGTATGAAAACAATTCGACCTCACGTTTATGAAGCCTCCGGTCTGGGAGCCGCTATTAACGCTGCGGTTGGAATGAACCTGCATCCGGATTATCACACAGCCATAAAGGAAATGACCAGAGAAGGAGCAACATTCGAACCTAATCCAGATGTCCAGAAAACGTATGATCAACTCTATAAAAATATATATCAAAAAATGTACTCTAAATTAAAACCACTTTATAAATCAATTCGACAGATTACATTGGAAAATCCAGATTAATATATTTGAGAATAATTCTATTGAAACTTTTTGAGTATCCACCCGTTTTTCATTGCAGACATAAAAAGAAAATATTACAAACCTAACAGCAGTTATATAAATCAAACTATTATAACAGGAGGTGCCATGATCAGAATGGTTTCATTTCTATTTTTATTACTATTTCCTGTATTGATCTTTGCTGAAACAGAAGCAAGATTATTACGATTTCCGGCCATATATGAGAATCAGATTGTTTTTACTTATGCAGGTGATTTATATACAGTATCTGCTGAAGGCGGTATAGCCCGTAAAATTACCAATCATGACGGCTATGAAATGTTCGCAAGATTTTCACATGATGGAAAACAGCTTGCTTTTACAGCACAGTATGATGGTAATACAGAAGTATATTTGATGCCTGCAGAAGGTGGTGAACCCAAACGGTTAACTTATACCGCTACTCTCGGTCGCGATGATGTAGGTGATCGCATGGGTCCGAACAATATTGTAATGTCCTGGAAACATGATAATAAAACCATAGCCTTCCGTTCCAGAAAGAAATCATTCAACAGCTTTAACGGCTCGATTTTTCTGGTAGACACGGATGGCGATTTACCTGAACAAATTCCTGTTCCACGTGGTGGATTTTGTTCGTTTTCTCCGGACGATAATAAAATGGCCTATAATCGTATTTTCCGAGAGTTCCGTACCTGGAAACGATATCGTGGAGGTATGGCTGATGATATCTGGATATATGATTTTGCATCTAAGAAAGTCAAGAATATAACGAAAAATCCGGCCCAGGATATCATCCCCATGTGGCATAAATCTAAAATTTACTTCCTTTCCGACCGTGATAGTTTAAAACGTATGAATTTGTATGCTTACGATCTGGAAACTAAAAAAACAGATCGGTTAACGGATTACAAAGAATTTGATATCAAATTCCCTTCTCTCGGGAAGAATGCCATTGTTTATGAAAACGGTGGATATATTTACAAATTTGATCTGGCCACGCAACAATCACAAAAAGTAAATATCCAGATTGCTGAAGATATGCTGAATGGACGCGAAGCGATTATCAGCGTAGATAAAAATATAACCAATTATGAAATTGCACCCGACGGCAACCGTGCTTTGTTTGGTGCGCGCGGCGATGTGTTTACGGTTCCGAAAAAACATGGTGTGACCCGGAATTTAACAAATACTTCCGGTGTGCATGAACGAAATTCCAAATGGTCTCCGGACGGTAAATGGATTGCCTTTATTTCTGACAAAACCGGAGAAGATGAGATATATATTACTTCCAGGGACGGGTCATCCAAACCAATCCAAATCACGAAAAATGGTGAAACATACAAATATCAAATGCTGTGGTCACCGGATAGTAAAAAACTGGTTTGGTCTGATCGTCTTCAACGAATCCGTTATGTAGATATCAATTCTAAAAAAATAGTGGAAGTGGATCACTCACCGGTATGGGAAATCAGAAACTACAACTGGGCACCGGACAGCAAATGGATTACCTATGCTAAACCAGAAAGCAATAACGAATCCAAGATATTTTTATTCAGTCTGGAATCAGGTAAAAATTATCCTGTAACTGAGGGTTGGTATTCCTCGAGTGATCCGGCGTTCAGTTCAGACGGCAAATATTTATATTTTACATCGAACAGGGATTTCAGCCCAAAATTTAGCTGGGTAGAATCTGATTTTTTCTATGAGGATATGGATCGAATTTACATGGTGACTCTAACGAAAGATGGAGCCTCACCTTTTAATCCTAAAAATGATGAAGTAGCTGTTACGGACTCAAAGAAAAAGGAAGATAAGAAAGAAGACAAAAAAGACAATGCAGCTGTTTCTGTAAAGATCGATTTGGACAATATTCAAAACCGGATCGAAGGACTTCCTATTCAACCATCTAATTATTCGCATATTACCTCGGCCGGAAGCAAAATTTATTATAACCGTAACGGCAGCAAAGATGAAAAACCACGTTTGCTTATGTTTGATTTTGATATGCTGGAGGAAAAGGATCTGGGCCAGATAAACGGATATGAGATTTCCGCAGACCAGAAAAAAATGATAGTTGGGCAGGATGGATCCTATGCTTGCGGGAATTCTTTTATGCACCGAACATGCATGGTGTCGATTGGCCGGCAGTAAAAGCCAAATATGCACCACTGGTTAAATATGTGAATCATAGGAATGATTTGACCTACATCATAGGGGAAATGATCGGTGAATTAAATATCGGTCATGCTTATGTCGGCGGAGGTGATCGTCCGGATGTCAAAAAAATTCAGACTGGATTACTGGGCGCCGAACTGGTAAAGGACAGTAAATCAGGATATTTCAGGATCAAAAAAATTCTGGATGGTCAAAATTGGGATAAGTCTCTGATTTCACCATTACAAGTCATTAGTGTAGATGCCAGAGAGGGTGATTACATTCTATCCATTGATGGCAAATCCACAAAGGCATTGAATAATATTTATGCGGAATTGATTAACAAAGTCGGTAAACAGGTTACACTGGAGCTGAATTCAACGGTCAGTACAAGTGGAAAACGAGCGGTAACTGTAGTGCCAATTGCGGATGAGTCGAACTTGTATTATTATGATTGGGTACAAGCAAACCTCGAAAAAGTTAATAAAGCCACAGACGGGAAAGTGGGCTATATCCATATTCCTGATATGGGAACGGGAGGACTGAACGAATTTGTAAAACAGTTTTATCCCCAGATCCGCAAGAAAGCATTAATTGTTGATGTACGTGGGAATGGTGGCGGATTTGTTTCCGGAATGATTATCGAACGGTTAAGACGGGAGATTGCGATGATCACCATTGCACGAAATACGATTCCGGGTACCGAGCCCGATGAAATGATTTACGGTCCGATGGTTTGCCTCGCTGATGAATTTTCAGCATCCGATGGCGATATATTCCCATATCGTTTCAAAAAGTACAATCTGGGAAAAGTGATTGGTAAACGTACCTGGGGTGGTGTTGTTGGAATCCGCGGCCCCTTACCACTACTGGACGGTGGATTTCTTTATAAACCGGAATTCTCCCGATATGATGTTGAAGGTAAGGAATGGATAATGGAAGGTGTTGGTGTAGAACCGGATATTTATGTAGATAATGATCCGGCTAAAGAATATGCTGGGGAGGATCAGCAATTGAACCGGGCTATTCAGGAAATTCTGGATGAGCTGAAAACCAAAGAAAAGACGATTCCAAATCCGCCACCCTATCCGGATAAAAAATAGTAGTATTAAAAGAAATAGTAAAATAAGGGCACAAAATAGTGTGCCCTTTTTTATTGTATTTTTATGCCGAAATGGATATATTTTTTTGAATAAAGATAATCAAAAACCTTAAAATTAATGAAATATTGTAAACTAAATATCTGAATTTTAAGTTCCTGGCTGGTTCAGCCCTGGATTTTAAGCATTATATTTTATTCCTGCCAAAGTTAGTGTGTTCTGAGTCCTTTGCAGAGAATAAAATGCAAAGGATCGTTTTATTGAATACACCCCATAAGAAAATCTATTTTGATAACGCAGCTACCTCGTGGCCAAAACCAGATTGTGTTCAGAAAGCCCTTAAGCACTACCTGAAAAATGTAGGTGCAAATCCAGGTCGATCCGGGCACAGCGCTTCGGTTGAAGCCGGGCGTATTCTATATTCATCACGGGAAAATCTCGCAAAACTTTTCAATTGTGATGATCCGTTACGTATTATATTTACAAGCGGTATTACCGAATCCTTAAATCTGGCCCTATCCGGATTACTTGAACCGGGTGATCATGTCATTACCAGCAGTATGGAACACAATTCCATGATGCGACCGTTACGATTCCTGGAAGAAAAAGGGATTGAATTATCGGTTATCCGATGTAATTTGCAAGGCAGGCTTGAATCATCTGATTTAAAGAAAGCTATCAGATCCAATACGAAAATGATTGCATTGAACCATGCATCCAATGTAACCGGTACAATACTGCCCATTGACGAAGCCGGTAAAATATGCAGGGAGCAAAATTTGCTGTTATTAGTGGATACTGCTCAAACGGCTGGTGCATATCCTATTGAAATGGATAAAAATAACATTGATTTATTAGCATTCACAGGACATAAATCATTGTATGGATTACCGGGGACAGGCGGTCTGGTAATAGGCAATAGGGTCGATATCGATCGTTTTATTCCTTTAAAAAGAGGCGGCACGGGAAGTTTTTCAGAAAACGAACAACAACCGGATTTTCTGCCGGACAAATTTGAAAGTGGAACACTGAATTTTATTGGATTAGCTGCATTGAATGCCAGCGTGAACTGGATACTTGAAACCGGAGTGGAAGAAATACGCAATCATGAAAAGAAATTAACCAGACATTTGTTGAATGGAATAAAATCTATTAATGATATTAAAATATATGGTCCGGGAGATGATAATCTGCAAACATCCACATTATCATTTAATAAAGATAATGTATCACCATCGGATGTAGGACAGGTTTTGGATGAGCAATATAAAATATTATGCAGGATTGGATTGCATTGTGCACCAGCAGCTCATAAGACAATTGGGACTTTTCCGGATGGAACCATCCGATTTGGATTGGGATATTTCAATTCAATCGAAGAAATTGATTTTGCAATTAATGCTCTTGAAGAAATCTTAAATGCCAAATGAATGAAAAATTAAATTACTCGATCATTGTATTTCTATCAGCAAATCATGCGGTTAGAGCTGAAAGTGTTCTTTTGAAAAAGGGGGTAAATTGTAAAATGATTCCAGTGCCGAGAAATATCAGTTCAGATTGTGGTGTTTGTGTGAGGATTGATTGGCATGATAAAGAAAAAGCTTTGAAAGTTCTTTCAGACCTGAATATAGAAATAGTGAAAACAGAGGATATACAATAAGTAAAAGGAAATTCTTATGCGAATTAATGATGGACAAGTTCTGGTTATTTCCAATGAAGTGTTAGGACATGGTGATAATGAATTGGGAAGTATTTTAATTCGTAGTTTTTTGCACACATTGAGCGAAGCTGAAAACTTGCCGGAGACGATTATATTTTATAACACAGCCGTCAAACTGATTTCAAAAGAATCTGTTGTTTTGGATGACCTAAATTCCATACAAAAAAGTGGAGTTAAAATTTTAGCCTGTGGTACTTGTCTGGGACATTTCAATTTAAAGGAACAATTAGCTGTCGGAGAAATATCTAATATGTATGATATTACAGATACCATGCTTAATGCGTCAAAGGTAATCAATTTATAAGTTGTATTATTTTGATTATTTTCCACATATTCAATCATTTTACATGCAGAGCAAGAATTTAATATTCTAAGTATAAAAGGTATATCTAATCGTTAAATAAAAAAATCACAATTTTTAAAATTTATTGAAACAATTTAGAAATTATTCTGTATATTCAACTTCTATTCTATACCGAACGGTAGGTATGGTACTTTAGAAGGGGAAAAAATGATTGAACACAGGGAAGAAATTTCAACCGATGCAGGGACGAAGCAAAAAATATTTATGTCGGCGGCCCATATCATGAAATTTTGGAATTGTCAATTCCAATTAAACAAAAATTAATTGAGATTGTTAAAATCAGTTTTAATCAAACCAATGAATATCCGGAATTTGTTAAATTTTTTCAGAGTCTATTTATTACCACTGAAAGACTACCATTTCTGGAAAGTGTTATGGATGTGGCCAAAAAACAAAGACGCATCCTCGCTAATTTAATTCAAGAAGGCATAAATAATGGTGAATTCGGCGCTAGCGCGAATCCCCGATTAGCCTGTGATGTTTTTGTCGGCACGGTGACACATTTTGTCTGGAAACAACTTAACAGTGATGCAAAGATATTATCTGATCAATTGGCAGAAGATATTGTTGAATTGCTTTTCAAAGGTTTGAACGAATAATTATGACAGCTGTATTTGATTTTGAATATTGGGGAGTTTATCCATGTTAAAACAGAAAATATTAATTTTATGTGCAATTTTATTCTTGATTTCTTATACAGAAGTACGGTCTCAGGATAAAGAAATCTTTACACTTGAAGAAAGTGTGAAAATGGTCCTGGATCAAAATCCGGATATTCGCATTGCTGAAAAAGAACTAAAAAAAGCCAGCGCAGGTGTCGGTGTCGCCTATTCCAATATT
>JARRPN010000010.1:0-35178 GCA_037382875.1 Calditrichaceae bacterium
TTTATGAGCTTTACATGGTAAAGAGCGTTTCCCAGGATTAAAAAGTTTCGGTAGGTATAATCTCCCCAATATGGATATGTATCAGTGTGCGAGGAGTAACCAAGACTCATGCCCACCCCGAGACTTGTTGGGAAGTGTGGAATGCTCAAAAATCCTTCTTTTAGGCCATATTCACCACTTAACACAAAACCTGCCCCTGATCCATACACACCTACTAAAGCCAGTTTACCACCTAAAATGATATCATTTTTATGCAAATGCGGATTAGCCGGTCCATCCATAACGCCAGCCTGTGCCATATTGATTAGAAAAAAACTGATTGCAATAAATACAAAACGCTTCATTGTTACTTCCTTTCTTTAAGATTAATGATATCTAACAGAGGAACATATAAATTGTACGAATTATTTCACCAATTATTTTATATTACAAGAATCCAAAATATTGATCATTTTTAATTTTCAAAATGATCGGCGTCAATTTATGAAATTATTGTTATGAAATACAGTTAAATATAAATAAATCGAAATACACAATCTTTAATTTAGGAAGGATTAATAAATGGCTAAATTATCAGGAAAGAAAATATTGATGTTTGTTGATAATATCTATGAAGATCTGGAGCTATGGTATCCGAAAATCCGCCTCATTGAAGCTGGCGCACAGGTTGTAGTTGCTGGACCGGAATCAGGTAAAATTTATAGTGGTAAACATGGTTATCCATGTAAAACAGATGCTGCTATATCAGATATGTCAGATGATTTTGACGGGCTGGTGCTGGCAGGAGGCTTTGCACCGGACCGGTTACGAAGAGATCTCAGGGTTCTGGATATAACAAGGAAAATGCATCAAGATGGTAAATTAATTGCGCATATCTGCCATGCTGGCTGGATTCCCATTTCTGCCGGTATAATGAAAGGATTTAATTGTACCTCTACTCCTGGAATAAAAGATGACTTAGTTAATGCAGGTGCCAAATGGGTCGATAAAGCTGTTGTTGTTGACCGTAATATGATATCGAGTCGTAGACCGGATGATCTGCCCTTATATTGTAAAGCTATTATCGATTTTTTATCAAATAATTAAATTAAGTCTTATTATTAAGAATAGAATCAATCTGTTTTAGTTCTTCGTCACTTAACTTGAGATTATTTGTTGCATTAACACAATCTGTAATCTGTTCCGGATTACTTGCACCAATTAATGCCGATGTTACTTCAGGTAATCGCAGAACCCAGGCAATTGCCAGCTGAGCAAGGCTTTGACCTCGTTTTTTTGCCAGTTCATTAAGTTTTTTAGCCTTATGTATTACTTCATCAGTAACCTGTGCTTTTGTTAAGAAACCGTGAATATTGGCAGCACGGGAGTCCTCCGGTATGCCACTGAGATATTTGCTGGTAAGCATTCCTTGTGCTAATGGTGAAAATACGATGCATCCAATACCTTCATGACCTAATACTTTTGTTAATCCATCTTCTATCCAGCGATTTAGCATACTATAGGATGGTTGATGAATTAAACAGGGTGTGCCTAGTTCGTTTAATATTTTTACAGCTTTTTTAGTTTCTTCTGCATCATAGGATGAAATACCAATGTATAAGGCCCGCCCACTTCGAACAATATAATCCAATGCACCCATGGTTTCCTCCAATGGTGTTTCAGGATCAGGTCGATGATGATAGAAAATGTCAACATAATCCAAACCTAACCGATTAAGACTCTGATCCAGACTGGCGACAAGATATTTCCTGGATCCATAATCACCATAGGGTCCAGGCCACATACCCCAGCCGGCTTTAGTTGAAATAATCAATTCATCGCGATAATAATTAAAATCCTGTGCTAAAATATGTCCAAATGTTTTTTCCGCTGATCCGGCGGGTGGGCCGTAATTATTGGCCAAATCAAAATGGGTTATGCCCAGATCAAATGCGGTGTGTATCATTTCCCGGGCATTTTCCAGTGAACTAACACCCCCAAAATTATGCCATAAGCCCAAAGAAACAGCCGGTAGTTTAATACCACTCTTTCCGCATCGATTGTACGGTACATTATCATAACGTGACTTTTCAGGAACATAACTCATTTATGACCTCCTTAATAAAATTGGCTTGAACAAAGATATAAAAAAGAAATTGATATGTAAATTAGATTTTTATTTGAATAAAATTTTCTATTTAGCAAAAAAATGTTTACTTATTCAAATATTACTTGGTAAATTGCCCAAATTGTGAAATTTAAATCAAAATTTTTGCGTTCCTCATGGTCTAAGTATATTTTAAGTTGAAGAGCTGTACTTGATATTGTAGATATCGACATGTATTTTATTAAATTAAAATAGATTTAGCAGGCAAAGACCTGACATCATTAGGATTACGTGATAATAGTATAAATTGTATTGAGGTTAAAATGAGTGACGAAAAAAATCAAACCTATTCAAATGAAGAAGTGGATTTAGAAACTAAAGAATGGCTTGAATCACTAGACTATGTGATAGAGCATGGAGGGCCAGATCGGGTTAAAGAGCTCCTTTCTGAATTACAACAAAGAGTATATTCAGCGGGTATTCGTATGCCGTTTACGGCAAATACTCCATATATTAATTCAATTCCTGTTGAGAATCAGCCGGCATATCCAGGCAGTCGCGAGATAGAACGACGAATCAAAAGTATTATTCGCTGGAACGCTATGGCCATGGTAGTACGTGCAAATCGTGTCGAAAACGGAATTGGAGGACATATTTCAACCTATGCATCGGCAGCTACGCTTTACGAAGTAGGATTCAACCATTTTTTCAGAGCACCTAAAGATGATTTTAATGGTGATATCATATATTTTCAGGGACATGCCTCTCCGGGAATTTATGCACGTTCTTTTCTTGAAGGCCGGTTAAGTATTCAGGATCTTAAGAATTTTCGTCATGAGGTGCATACCAGCGGACGTGGTCTACCGTCTTATCCGCATCCCTGGTTAATGCCGGATTATTGGCAATTTGCAACCGTATCTATGGGGCTTGGTCCGATTATGGCAATTTATAATGCCCGGTTTAACCGTTATCTTGAAGATCGGGGATTAAAGCCGGTTAACGATGAAAAAGTATGGGCATTTCTTGGTGATGGTGAAACGGATGAACCGGAAGCCTTAGGTGCAATTTCACTGGCGGCAAGAGCTAATTTGGATAATCTGATTTTTGTAATTAATTGTAATCTTCAACGTCTGGACGGACCCGTACGAGGCAACGGTAAAATCATACAGGAACTAGAAAAAGTTTTCCGAGGCGCAGGGTGGAATGTAATTAAAGTTGTATGGGGCAGTGACTGGGACTCTCTGTTAGCCCAGGATAAAGATGGCTTGCTTGTAAAACGCATGGGTGAGGTCGTCGATGGTGAATATCAGAATTATGTGGTTAAAGGTGGTGCCCATTTGCGTAAACATTTCTGGGGAAAGTATCCTCAGTTATTGAAAATGGTTGAACACATGTCCGATGAGCAGTTAGCAAAACTGCGGTTAGGTGGTCACGATCCGGAAAAAGTATATGCCGCTTTCAATGCAGCGGTGAATCATAAAGGATCGCCAACGGTTATTCTGGCAAGAACGGTAAAAGGCTATGGACTGGGTGAAGCCGGTGAGGGTAAAAACATTACACATCAGCAGAAAAAGTTGAATGAAGAAGAACTCAGACATTTCAGATCACGTTTTGGCATCCCTATATCTGATGAAGATATTGATACGGTTCCTTTTTATAAACCGGATAAAGACAGTCCGGAAATGAAATACCTGCATGAACAGCGTAAAAAATTATTCGGTTATGTACCATCCCGCCGTATGAAAAGTGATCCAATTAAAAAACTGGATGAAAAGATATTTGATGAATTTTATGCTGGTACAGAAGATCGTGAAGTTGCAACGACCATGGTTTTTGTGAGAATTCTAGCAAAACTTTTGCGTGATAAAGAAATCGGAAAATTAATTGTTCCAATTGTTCCCGATGAAGCACGTACATTTGGTATGGAGGCTTTATTCCGTCAGGTAGGGATTTATTCTAACGTGGGTCAGCTATATGAACCCGTGGATAGAGAAAGTCTGCTATATTATAAAGAAGCTAAAAATGGCCAGATACTGGAAGAAGGTATTACTGAATCCGGTTCAATGTCTTCCTACATTGCTGCAGGTACTGCCTACTCTACCCACAACGTCAATACTATTCCATTTTATGTATTTTATTCCATGTTTGGTTTGCAGCGTATTGGTGATCTGGTCTGGGCAGCAGGTGATATGCAGGCCCGCGGATTTTTACTTGGCGGTACGGCAGGCAGAACCACCTTAGCGGGCGAAGGGTTACAGCATCAGGATGGGAATAGCCATCTTTTGGCATATCCATATCCGAATCTAAAAGCGTATGATCCGGCATTTGCTTATGAATTGGCTGTCATTATCCAGGATGGTATAAAACGCATGTACATTGATCAAGAAAGCATATTCTACTATATAACCGTGATGAATGAAAGTTATGCTCAGCCGGCTATGCCTAAAACAAAAGGGACGAAGGAAGGTATTATAAGGGCATGTATAAATTCAGTGCATCAAAGAAAAAATCACCAAAGGGACATGCGCAATTGTTAGGCAGCGGCTCAATTTTGAATAAAGTTTTGGCAGCCAGAGATATTCTTGAAAAAGATTACAATATTGCTGTTGATGTCTGGAGCGTTACAAGTTATAAAGAACTACATTATGAAGGGATTAAAGTCGAACGTGAAAACATGTTAAATCCTGGCAAACAGATAAAACTACCTTACGCTGCTGAAGTTTTAAAAGATGCTAAAGGTGTTTTTATTGCTGCATCAGATTATGTACGTGCCATACCGGAATCGATCGCGCGCTGGGTACCCGGTGAATTATTTACCCTTGGAACCGATGGATTTGGCCGCAGTGATGGGCGCAGGCATTTGCGTGAATTCTTTGAAGTCGATGAACGTTATATCGTTCTGGCAGCATTACATCAATTAAAAAAAGAAGGCAAAATAAAAGCTGATGTAGTGAAAAAAGCAATCAAGGACATGGATATTAATCCTAAAAAAGCAGATCCGATTATTAGTTAGCAATTATGATAAAATACATTAAAGACTACGAATATATTTTAAAAGGAAATTATTATGGCTGTGGAATTAAAACTACCTGAGTTAGGTGAAAATATTGAATCCGGACAGGTGGTTGGTATCCTGGTTAAAAAAGGCGATAAAATTGATAAAGATCAGGTTTTAATGGAATTGGAAACCGATAAAGCTGTTGTAGAGGTACCAGCGGAAAAAGCAGGTGTAATAGAAGAGATTAATGTGTCGGAAGGTGATGATGTAAAAGTCGGTCAGACACTGGTTACACTTAGCTCAGATGGAGCATCTGATAAAAAGGGATCAAAAACAGAGGAAGACAAACAAAACGAACAGAAGGATAAAACGCAGGAAAAAGAATCCGAGCCTAAGAAAGAATCTCAGGAGAAAACTGATGAGAATAAAGAGACGGAAGCGGCAAAAAAGTCAACAGGAAAAAAGAAAATAGTTGAATTTAAAATACCTGAACTTGGAGAAAATATCGAATCCGGAACTGTGGTCAATGTTCTTGTAAAAGAGGGCGATTCTGTAAGTGCTGAACAGGGACTTGTTGAGCTGGAAACAGATAAAGCGGTAGCAGAAGTACCTTCTGAAATAGAGGGGATTGTTCAAGAGGTTCTAATTAAAGAGGGTGATCAGGTTGAAGTTGGACAGGTGATTATGAAAATTGAGACCAAGTCATCTGCCCCTGAACAAGAATCCGTTTCTAAGCAAAAACAGAAGTCAGAAGAGAAGCAAATAGAAGAAAAACCGGAATCTAAGGTGCAATCAGATGAAAGGGAAACATCCCAAACAGTTCAGTACAGCAAACCACGTGATCCCAATGCTCTGGTACCCGCGGCACCTTCTGTGAGACGATTTGCCCGGGAAATAGGTATTGATATTCATGAAGTTCCGGGATCCGGGCCTGCAGGACGAATCTCGGTTGAAGATATTAAACGGTACTCAAAATCGATAAATGCCCAAAGAAAAGCATCTCAAACGGTATTTAAAGGTTTTGAGGCTGAAGCCTTACCCGATTTTAGCAAATGGGGTGAAGTTAATCCTAAGCCAATGAATAAAGTTCGGGAAACCACCGCTAAACATTTAAGTTATGCCTGGGCTACAATTCCTCATGTTACACAACACGATAAAGCCGATGTAACTGAACTGGAGAAATTACGCAAAAAATTTAGCAAACGTGTTGAAGAAGCAGGTGGAAAACTTACCGTAACAGCGATTCTTATTAAAGTGATTGAATATGCTTTAAAGAAATTTCCACAGTTCAATGCCAGTGTGGATATGGTTAAGAAGGAAGTCATCTTTAAAAAGTACTACAATATTGGCATTGCAGCAGATACCGATAGAGGATTATTAGTTCCAGTTATTAAAAATGTAGATCAAAAAAATATTGTACAGATTTCTGTTGAATTGACTGAAATTTCAAAAAAAGCGCGAGATCGGAAGTTGTCCTTAGATGAAATGCAGGGTGGCAATTTTAGTATATCCAATCTTGGTGGGATAGGTGGTACAGCATTTACACCGGTTGTAAATTCGCCGGAAGTTGCTATTCTTGGTGTATCGCGTTCTGTAATCGAGCCCGTTTATATCGATGATGATTTTAAACCACGACTTATGTTGCCAATGTCTTTATCCTACGATCATAGATTGATTGACGGGGCGGATGCAGCACGATTTCTTCGCTGGGTATGTGAGGCGCTTGAGCAGCCGTTTTTATTGAGCCTGGAGGGGTAATTTCAAAATCTTAATCCTAATCTCAATCTTATTCAGGATTAAAAATGGCTAAATACTTTTTTGATCATGAAAAACTTAAAGTCTATCAAAAAGCCATAGAATTTGTAAATTGGTCAACAATTCTTCAGGATAAAATTAAATTAAAAGATCCTATTATTGATCAATTAAAACGGGCATCTTACTCTATTCCCTTGAACATTTCTGAAGGTAATGGAAGATTCTCTTCAAAAGATCGGTGTCATTTCTTTGATATAGCAAAAGGATCGGCCCTTGAGAGCAGCAGTTGTTTAGATATCATCAAAGTTAAGAAATTAACAGATACAGTTGATATTGCTGTTTGTAAGAAATTGTTATCTGAAATTGTATCTATGTTAGTGGGATTGATAAAAAGTAATTCTAATAGAGTGTATGAACTTGAACAAAATTATTCAATTGAAACTACTCGAGATTTAGAGGATTAAGACTAAGATTAGGATTAAGAATATTCATAGGAGTTCTAGGGAGTTTAAAAAATGAAATCTAAAAATAAAACTCATCTTGTAGTAATTGGCGGAGGACCGGGGGGCTATGCCGCGGCATTTTTAGCAGCTGATCTTGGGCAAGAGGTTACCCTTGTTGATCCGGAAGCAAATCCCGGCGGCGTGTGCCTTTATCGCGGATGTATTCCTTCTAAAGCATTACTGCATGTGGCTAAACTTTTAAATGAAACTCTGGAAGCTGCCAATTGGGGTGTTGAATATCAAAAGCCAAAAATTAATCTGGATAAATTACGGGATTATAAAAATGGCGTAGTAAATAAATTAACCGGTGGTACTGGACAACTGTTAAAACAAAGAAAAATAAAACATATTCAGGGTCGGGCTCTTTTCACTGATTCACATACGCTGGAAATAACGGACCTGAATAATGAAAAAAGTAAGCTTAATTTTGATTATGCTATTCTTGCCACTGGTTCAAGACCGGCAGTGATCCCTAATTTATCAATCGATAGTCCAAGAGTAATGAATTCTACTTCTGCACTGGATTTAAAAGATATTCCTAAATCCTTATTAGTTATCGGTGGTGGATATATTGGTTTGGAAATGGGAACCGTTTATTCAGCACTTGGTTCAAAAGTATCTGTCGTGGAAATGATGCCCGGATTGTTACCCGGTGCCGATCGTGATTTAGTTCGTATCCTGAGCAAGCGACTTGAAGACCGTTTTGAAAACATCATGCTTAAAACTAAAGTTGTTGAAATGAAGGCGCTTAAAGACAGTGTGAAGGTTACATTTGAAAATGAAGAAGGTGAACAGGAAGAAGTGAAGTATGATAAAGTATTAATCTCTATCGGGCGTAAACCTAATTCTGATTCAATAGGACTGGAAAATACAAAAGTGGAATTAGATAAACACGGTTTTGTTTTAGTAGACGATCAACGCAGAACTGCGGAACCAAGCATTTATGCTATTGGTGATATTGCCGGTGAACCAATGCTGGCCCATAAGGCTTCCCATGAAGGACGAGTAGCTGCAGAAGCGATTAGCGGGCATAAAACGGCGTATGAACCACAGGCAATACCAGCCGTTGTCTTCACTGATCCAGAAATTGCCTGGTGTGGTTTGACAGAAAATGAAGCCAAAGAAAAAGATATCAAAGTTGAGGTAATGCGATTCCCATGGGCAGCATCCGGACGTGCTATTACCATGGACCGTACGGATGGATTAACAAAGTTATTAATTGATCCCGAATCAGAACGTATCTTAGGTATGGGTATTGCAGGTTCTGGAGCCGGCGAATTGATCGCTGAAGGCGTTCTGGCGATTGAAATGGCGGCTCTAGCCAGTGATGTAAAACTAAGTATCCACGCGCATCCAACCTTATCTGAAACGGTAATGGAAAGTGCGGAGATGTTTTTTGGCCATGCCACTCACGTTTATAGACCTAAACGAAAATAAAAAAAGCCCGGATGGTAAATCCAGGCTTTTTTTGAATATATCGTTACTTATTTTACTAATACCATCCGGCGAATCTGCTCGAAATTTACAGTAGTTAGCTTGTAGAAATATATACCTGCCGCTAAATAACTTGCATCAAAATTAATTTGATAGCTTCCCGCCGGTTGTTTTTCTGATACTAATGTAGCAACCTTTTGCCCAAGCAGATTATAAACGGATAAATCCACATGTTGTATGGGCGAACGATTATTCGCTCCAACTGTATATGAAATTGTAGTTGTTGGATTAAAAGGATTGGGATAATTTTGTTCAAGGCTAAAATCTAAAGGTTGTGATACCGGATTTAAATTACCGGAAGTAACTGATTCCCAGCCAGCTAGAACAGCCATCATCCACCAGACTGCACGGCCTTTTTGTCTACAGCTCGAATATGTCGTATGAGCCTGTTCATCCCCGTTAAACTCAGAATGTTCAATTGGTACATCAATGCCTTCATAATTATAAGAATTAAATTCCCACTGTTCTGTAGTAGAATTAAAACACCAGGCATCGAGATCAGCAAAATCGAACAATATTTTATTATTATCCTGACAATAGTTACGAATTTGTTCATTGCGAATATATCTGTTATAACCGCTGCTACCGCTTGCTTGTGCGTTACCAGTCATATAAATAAACGTTACCTCAGGAAATTCTTCTTCCAGAAAAGCCATAGAATCAAGATAAGCTTGCGTAGTTGCTTCAGAATTACCATCCTGCTGAGTGCACCAGGACCATTGAGAAACATTAAGAGAGGTATTATTCATAAGGACAGCACGGGTATAATTCATACCGGTTCCTGTTTCCCAATACTCATCCGGAGTTATGTAAGTATCATGTTCCTGACCATCAAATATACATAGTGCCCCTGATTCGGTTGGAAGAGAGCTTGATTGACGGGCAACATTATAACCGGCGTTGTCACCTTCAATATAGCTTAAACCATAAGTTAATTGTCCACCATGGGAAGTATGTGCATAATGCCATTTAATTTTTGCCTTTACAGAGTCAATCCAATTGCCTGGAATCTGCGATAAATCTGTGCAGGTATGATCAATAATCAATCCTTGACTCATCCCGGTTGTGAGGAATAGTAAATTCCAAATAATCATAACTACAATTAATGAAGCAGATAATATTTTCATGATAACCTCTATGTTTAATGGATTTTTTTGAAATGGTGCAACTATAATACCAATATCAAAATGACAGGATATTAATTAATATTTTCACATAAAATTGTATAAAATATAACCACTTATAGTGATTGATGAAATGAGATCATTTGATAATCTAGTAATAGGACAAAAAAATAGCCCGGCGATAAAAATACGTCGGGCTATAAAATAAGAATGGTATTATCTTAATTAGTCAATTGAACCAGCTCTTTAAAAAGTTTCTTTTCGGACTGGATTTTCTCTTCATTACCATAAACACAGAATGCATCCTGTGTAAGTATATCTTCAACCATTTTTTTCATACTTTTAATATCTTCTACTGTTGTGGCTAAAATGGCTTCACGATCCTTCTGTTGATCTTCCCTGGTTGTTTTTTGAAAATAATTCTGAACAGCAACATTTCCTTTTTGAGAAGGAGTTAAAGGTCGATCAATCCGAGAAATTGTACCTATAATATAGAGTACCATTTCCGTATCATCAGCTTCAAACGAAGTTAAGTATTCAGGAGTTGCGTCATAATTTTTAAGCGTCTCTTTTAAATTTGGATCACGATATGAAGCAAAATAAACCATACCAGTTGATCCAAATGAACAGAATCCTCCATATGCACCGCCAATGACTCGAATTTGATTTTGAAGGTAATCACTGGATAATATCTGATTCAAAACTCGCATTTTACCATCCCATTCATAACCCAGTTTTTTGAAATCATATCCCTTAATCACATATTGAACTTTGGATGCGGCAAGCAAACCTTCATTTTTGCTTTCTAATTTAAAATTCCAGGTTTTGTAATCTGCTGAGCCTTCTGGCTGGGTGTTGACAAATTTTTCAAAATTAGAATCAAATTTTCCAATATCATCTTTACTACTGGTAACCGAAGTCATTAGGTTATTTTTATTGAATAACATATGTGCTGTTTCGGTAAGAGATTTTACAATTTCATCGGCTTTCTCATCAAAGGTATTTACTAGGTCAGTAACAAACCAGTAGTATTCCACACCACCAGTCATTTCATCAAACATACCCTCATTACTGAAATAAGATAATAGACGTGTACGGGCATAACCAAAGCCATTTTGTTTGATATTGGCATCAAGCCGGGACTGATGCCTGGTTAAAACAGCTTTCAGCCTGTCTTTATCTGAATAGATACTGTTGTTTACAATTTCTGCCATAAGTTCAAACATTTTATCCACTTTATCATTGGACGCTTTGGAATTAACAATGAATTTTGGGATTAAATTTTCATCGTTCTTATTCTCCAGATAAGTATTCAGAAAAGTGTTGAATCCGCCGGTATGTAAATTTAAGGCCTTATCCAAATCGCCATAGCTATAATTCTCTGTATTCAGGCTGCCAAGCACTTCTGATAGCAATGCTGCATATGGAGGATTCTGTTCATTTGGATCAACTGGTATGGTTTATTTTGCTTCATATCCTCATAAAATTCAGAATTGGGATCAATATCCTTCAATCCAAGCATAGGAATTGTTGCCACTGCCTCATCACTGTCTTCACGTTCCTGATACTCAACCAGCTCATTGGTTTCCTCAACCAGTTTATCCAAGTCACTATCTGAAAGTGTTTTTTTAAATTCAGTTAGCTCCTGTTCCGTTTTGTCATTGATTTCAGTTTCCATTCCCGGTTTTGGCTCAAGCACCAAAAGCAGGGCATGGGGATTTTTGAGCATATATTGTTTAATGACCTGTTGTAAATAACCTTCTTTTATTGCTGATTTTATTTCTGCCAGTGGTTTTTCATATTCAAGACTGAGAAAAGGATCTTCAGCAAAAAACCACCCGTTGATTGTCTGGAAGTTGTATGTAAGCCCTTTTTGTGCATCATCTCCTTCTCTAAGGCGGAATTCTACACGGTTCAGCCGGCCTTCAGCGGCTTCCATATCCAAGCCCTCATCAACGGCTTTCTGTAATGATGCATTTATAATTTCAAGAAATTTATCCTTATCAGAAGCATTGGCATTCTGTACGCGGATCTGAAATACATTCTGCTTCATTTCATCCACACTGGCATGAACTTCTTTACCGATACCCGCTTCCTGTAAAGCAAGTCGTAGAGGAGCTGATTCGCCATTTACAAGGACTTCAGCTAAAATGTCAAGAGCGAAAAGAAGTTTCTGATCTGTATTTAATCCACTTACATAATTAAGTGCAATATAGCTTTGATTTTCAGTGCTACTACCTTCCGCAGCAGAATAATAAGCTGTAACCTGCTTCATTTCGGAAAAAGGTTTTTGTAAAGGTATAGAGGCTTTAAAATCTGATTTTTTATAATTTGAAAGATATTTTTTATCTATAAATTCAAGTTCCTTATCAAGATCAGCATTTCCATAAAGATATATGTAACTGTTTGATGGATGGTAATACTTTTTGTGAAAGTTAATAAAATCATTATAGGTTAAAGTTGGAATTGCACTCGGATATCCGCCCGATGAGAAATGATAACTATTATCCGGGAAAAGATTTTTATCAATCTGGTAGCCAAGTTCCCGGGTTGGGCTTGAAAACGCCCCTTTCATTTCATTATAAACAACGCCTTTATATACAACTGAACTGTCTTTGTTAAGTAATTCATGGTGCCAGCCTTCTTGTTTCAGGATGCGTGGATCATCGTAAATTAGCGGATTAAATACAGCATCCAGATAAACATGCATCAAATTAAAATAATCTTTATCATTCATGCTGGCAACGGGATAAATCGTGATATCACCGCCGGTCATGGCATTTAAAAATGTGTTGAGCGAGCCTTTTGATAAAATATCAAACGGACTTTTCACCGGGAAGTTTTTTGATCCATTAAGAACCGAATGTTCCATGATATGCGGTGTGCCGGCATCGGATTCCGGAACGGTTTTAAATGAAATACTGAACGTTGTATTGGGATCATCAGCAGCAATTTTTAGCAAGCGGGCACCACTCTTTTCATGAATAAAGTAAAAGCACTCGGCATTCACTTCCTTAACAAAACGTTTTTCTTTTAACTTAAATCCGTGATAGGTCTTATCCACTTTATATCCTGCCCATAATAAATTTGAAGAAAATAAAATAACAGTAAAACTAATCAACAGCAAAAAACTTATCGCTTTCATAAAAAATTCCTCCACAAACAGTGAATAATAAAATGATATTAATAATATATAAAATTAAATTCTGCTAAATCTCTAATTTACGAGTAACTACGTAATTAGTTTCACTTGATCAAATTTAGTCTATTTCAACTTTTGTTCTTAGCTTTTTCAATTGACTTCGTCTCTTTTTACTCTCGATTCGTTTTTCTTTTGATGCTGAAGAAGGTTTGGTGGGTATTCGAGATTTTGGCACAACCAAAGTGTTGTTAATTAAAGCATGAAGACGGGCAAGCGCGTTATCCTTATTTTTCTTCTGACTGCGATGTTGCTGAGCTTTAATTATTACAATACCATCATTATTGATTCGGGAATCATTTAATTTTAACAGGCGCTCTTTAAGATAGCCGGGAAGGGAGGATGCTTGAATATCAAATCGAAGCTGTATAGCTGATGCAACTTTATTGACGTGCTGTCCTCCCGGACCCTGCGAGCGAATGGCGCTGAAATCTATCTCATTTAAAGAAATAGATATGAGTTCTGTAATAAAAAGTCGTTTCACACTCATTAGAAACTGGAAGTAGAATCTTCTGTCTTCTCGCCTTTTAAAATCGTAAACCAGTCAATTTTGCGGGTAAGATACATAACAACTGCTAAAATAACAAACAGGCCAATACTTCCCATAAGCAGAGCAAAATCCTGCAGCTGCAATACGACATAAAGATACCCATAAAGGATGGTGAGTACAGCAAAGATCAAAACTGTTTGTAAATAATGTTTTAGAACACCTCTGGTATAAGCAGTTATTAATCCGACATTGGCCACGGCGGCAATAATGTAAGCGAACTTAAATAAAATGTGTTCAGTCAGGGAAAGTAACAATATATAAAACAGTAGCAGGGCAAAACCAATTAACAGATATTGAATAGGATGCAGAACTTTCTTGTTTAACAATTCAATCATAAAGAATGCTAAAAAGGTTAGACTGATAAACATGATGGCATACTTCGTAGTCCGCATAGTTTTCTGGTATTCATCAACCGGGAGCAGCAAATCCACACCAAAGGTCGAGGAATTAATCTTATACTGTCCACCCATCCACTGTTGCGGGTAATTTCTGTTTAGATGTAGAATTTTCCAATTTGCTGTAAAACCATTTTCTTTAATTTTATGCTCATCCGGAATAAAAGTACCTATAAAACTGGGATCCTTCCATGAGGATGAAATCTTCACATTGGTTTCCTGACCAACTGGTGTAAAATACAAACCGGAGCTGCCGTTTATATTAATTTTAAAGTTGAATGTATTTTCTACTTTATTAGGAGTAATAGATATAGGAGCGCTTATCCCTGCATTAAGAACCTCATTTGTAGCTATGCCCGGATTGGGTTCTATGGTGCTGTCATTCCATTGTAATGAGATTAGATCCTGAATACCCTTCATATCACTAATACCAATTGCTACAAATGCATCGTCCCACAGGATATCTTTTTCCGGTATTTTAAATTTTTTATAATCCAAAGATTTAAATGAACCGGTAAACGCGATTTCTGAATTATAAAGGACAGCTTCATAAATACCGCGGTAGCGAATTTCAGGATTTACTTTTCCAGTGATTTGTAGATTTGAGGGAAGAAAATGCATATAATTTATACTACTTCTGATCTCATCTTCTGCATTTCTGTAATAATATCGATACGGGACACTTAATACAGGTCCGGATAAGGTCTGAGATGTACCCCACTTCTGGTTGATTTCATTAATTACACTGTCGTGTCTTTCCTGACGTTCTTCTATGGTAGATTGTATTATTGTAGCCGGAATTAATAATAACAATGTTAATAAAGCAATAATCCCTAATCGCAGTCCCATAGAATTTTTCAATCCGGGTTTGAGCATGGTGTTATCCTTTCAATTTTATTTTTGATGGATAATCATACATTAAAATAAAATAAAAGTTCGTTTAAGATAGGATATAAATTGGTCTCTTATGATATTATCAGAAATAGTATTATGATTTGGAACGAAGACCAATTACACCCATCATCCGGCCACTATTTTGACCATCTCTACGATAGGAATAATAAAGCTCATGCTTTTCATATGTACAATCTGAATTTCGTTCAATATTATATTTACTCAGACCGGTTGCAATTAGCTGATCAAAGATGACTTGTTGTAAGTCCATTTTATAATGTCCGGGGCCATCAGGAGTAAAATATTTTGATTTAAATTGTTTATACACAGGTTCATCCACTTGAAAATTTTGTGTTTGAACACCCGGACCAATACCGGCGATTACCTCACTTGGATCAACGCCGAGTTCAGTTTTCATTTTTTGGATTGTCTTACCGGCGATGTTAACTGCACTGCTTTTCCAGCCTGAATGTATGATGGCAATTGTCATAGTTAAGGGATCAAACACAAAAACAGGAAAGCAATCTGCCGTTTGGATCGTCAGGAATAAGTCAGTCGTTTGTGTAATCAAAGCATCGCAATCATTCACGATACCAGGAGTATTAACAATTTGAATATTATCCGAATGAATCTGAACCGGGAAAACAAGAAGATCCTGGGGAATATCTAAATAATTAAAATACTTATCTCGGTTATTCTGAACAATTTGTGGATCATCTCCGCAAGTTAAACCCAGGTTCATACTTTGATAGGGATGATGACTGAAGCCGCCTATTCGGGTTGAGAAAGCATGGGCTAAATATGAATGGGATTTTAAATTATCAAATTGAATTATCTTTAATGAGTCCACAATCAATCATAAGATTTGGCGGAATAAACTTAATTTTAATTTAAAGGGACAAGTACACCACGCCAGTATTTTAGCAATCGGGTTGATTTATTATATCGGCTGTAATCTATTTTAAAATGGCGATAAATGCCTTTATAGGGCGATGAACTTGTGATGGTAGCAACAAAATTATCCCGATTAATGCCGGTTTTATTATCGGAAATTACTGTCACGACAAAATTGAAACAATCAAATCCTATAACATCAAATTTTTCAGGTGTGCGTTTATATTTAGTCCGAAAATTATTTCGAAACTGTCGATAATCCCAATTTTCTTCATCTATGTAACCATCTGAAATAAAAATGAGCCCATTTAAATAAGTTCTGTTCTTTTTTAAAGCTTCTGGATTGTACCAATCTGAATTACCTAGGATTTGCGCCTGTATATTATAATAAGCATACTGAGATGCAATTAAACTAATATCTTCCGTATAAATAGGCATAAATATCGCATCGAAAGTTGTTACAGGAATGTCAGCTGAATCAATTTTTGTATTGGTTTCTTCCAAAAGCAGCTTTTTTTCTTCCATATAATTTATATACATCGAATCGATCAGTGCTGGAGAAACGGTTGCATCCATTTCATAAAGTGAATCCTGAAAAGCTAATTTTAAACCGATACGTTTTAATTGTTTGAATTGTTTGGAAAAATCTTTATCGCCTGGATAATACCACTGTTCAGATGCAACGATGCCTCCAATTTCCTTATGTTTTTTTACAAAAGCATCTGTCATTTCAATAAAATAATTATCTATTGGAGCCAGAGTGGCAATACGTCTATTTTGTAAAGAATCGGCTAATTCTTCTACTAAATTTTCTGATATAACATTGACGGGCGTTGCTAATTGAATAACATTCGGTGAAAGTTCAGTCAACTTGTTTTCAGATGAAGTGGGTGAGATCAAAGGAATTTTTTCATATTCAGCGATGGCGGCACATGCAACAGCAATATCATTTTCAATCGGACCAAATACAGCGATGATGGAACGATCGATAGCAATTTCTTTAAGTTCTTCAACCGCAGTAATTAATTTTGAGCCATAATCATATGGAACGATTTCAATGTCAATGCCAGGCAATTTATTGAAAGCTTCAACAGACATATTGGCACCATCCAATATTCGTTTCCCAACGACTTCATTTTCACCGCTCAATGGCAGGAGTGCAGCGATACGAATTGTATTACTTTTCCTGTTTTTTAAAATATCATATAATCGCTGTGATTCACTTGTATAGACGATGTTTTTTGCCGGACTCATGCGCAATTCTTCTAGAGTAATTAATGCGGAAGCTAAGTTACCTTTATCATAATATTTTTCAGCCAGATGATACATATAAAAAATACGTGAATAAGGATCTGTTGTATTATCTTTTAAATTTGTAAGTTGTCGTTCATTCAATTTATAACGAGCTGTTTGTTCAGCCTGTTTTAGTGCTTTTTTACTAATCGGTTGATTTTTTGATGCGGCAGCGAGCCAAAAATGAACAGCGCTTTCATAATGATGTAATTGATAATTATTATTTCCTGAAAGATAATAGATGTCATCAAGATAATTGGAATCCTGGAATTTACTAATAAATAATTCACAGGTCTTAATGGATTCATTGTATTTGCCAAGTTTATATTGTGTCTTTGCCAGCATTAGGTAATTAGCTGTAATCAGTCTCGTGTTTGGTAATTTTGAAATCATTGTACTGAAATTTTTTTCAGCTTCAATGAATTTACCAGCTTGATAATCGTCCACACCTTTTCTGAATATTGTCCATTCGCGATCAGGCGCCTCTTGAGCTTGTAATGATTGTATTATTACAAATAAAAAAAGAAGTACCCCAATTACCCGATTAAGGTTAACCATTTAGATTTTCCTCTTATTTAAATAGAATGATAAGCGGATTGTGAGAATCCGGATCGTTCAGATAATGTGAGCAAAATTTAGTTGTAAATTTTTAAAAATGAAAATATTTATTCAACAGTAACACTTTTTGCCAGATTTCTTGGCTGATCAACGTTACAACCACGAAGAACAGCAATATGATAAGCTAATAATTGCAGTGGAATTACTGTTAACAGCGGTGATAGTGCCTGACATGATTCGGGTATATAGATTACATGATCACCGTATTGACCAATTTTAGTATCACCCTCAGTCGCTATAATGATAACGCGTCCTTTTCTTGCACGTACTTCTTCAATATTACTGATAACTTTATCATAAATAGCGTCTTTTGTAGCTATAAAAACGACGGGCATATTTTCATCGATTAAAGCGATTGGACCATGTTTCATTTCAGCAGCGGGATAGCCCTCGGCATGAATGTAGGATATTTCCTTTAATTTTAAGGCACCTTCAAGCGCTACCGGGAAATTATAACCACGGCCAAGATACAGGAAATTTTTCTCATTTTTATAAATATCAGCCATTTCTTTAATTTTATCATTTTGTGCTAATATTTTTTCGACATTTTCAGGTAATTTTACTAATTCATCGATTAATTGTTTAGCTTGCACAACGGACATATGTTTTCGGCGAGCGATCATAAGGGTAATTAAAACAATGGCTGTTACCTGTGAAGTAAATGCTTTTGTACTGGCTACGCCAATTTCAGGTCCTGCATGAATATAAACACCAGCGTCCGTCTCACGAGCAATGGTTGATCCAACCGTATTCACAATGCCTATAACCGTTGCTCCTTTATGTTTTCCTTCGCGAAGAGCTGCTAATGTATCGGCCGTTTCACCTGATTGAGATATTGCAATAACAACCTCATTAGGATGAATGATCGGATTGCGATATCTAAATTCAGAAGCGTATTCTACTTCAACAGGAATTCGACAATACTCCTCCAGCAAATATTCACCAATCAATGCAGCATGCCAGGAAGTACCGGATGCGGTGAAATATATTTTATCAGCATTAACGAATTTTTCTTCAACCTCACGCAATCCACCTAATTTTACTAATCCTTCTTCACGCATGATCCTTCCGCGCATACAATCCATAATTGTTTTAGGTTGCTCAAAAATTTCTTTGAGCATATAATGATCGTAACCTTCTTTTTCAATGGCTTCAAGATCAAAGGTAACTTTCTCAATTTTCTTTTCAATCATTTTATTATGAATAGTTTTGGTAATAATACCCGATTCGGATATTATCGCCATTTCATCGTCTTCAAGATAAAAAACATTACGGGTGTGTGGTACGAGAGGTGTCACATCGGAAGCGACAAAAAATTCATTTTCACCTACACCAATTACAATTGGACTTCCTTTACGAGCAACATAAATTTTTCCCGGATCATGTTTGGTTATCAAGGCAATACCATATGTACCTTCCAATCTCAGTAAAGATTCCCGAAATGCTTTCTCCATGTCACCACTATAATTTTCCTCTACCAAATGTGCGATAATTTCAGTATCCGTATCGGTTTTAAATTCATGCCCTTTATTCTGAAGCATTTTTTTCAAAACAGTATAATTTTCAATAATACCATTATGGATGAGAACAATATTACCTGACTGATCTGAATGAGGATGTGCGTTTACTTTATTGGGTTGACCATGTGTTGCCCAGCGTGTATGCCCAATTCCTACAGTCCCTTTGGGAGCATTTTTAGCCAGGGCAGTTTCTAAGTTAATAATTTTTCCAACTTCCTTTACTACTTCGATTCCAGAATTATTTAATACGGCTATACCGGCAGAATCATAGCCTCGATATTCGAGCCTTTTTAATCCATTTATTAATACAGGAACTGCTTCATTACTACCGAGATAACCAACAATACCACACATGATAACTCCTAACTTATTCCCATTCAATTGTTGCTGGAGGTTTCGAGCTGATATCATAAACAACCCGATTCACTCCATTTACTTCATTTATAATTCTGTTTGATATCTTCCCTAAGATGTCGTATGACATTTTATACCAATCAGCGGTCATTCCATCTGTACTGGTTACGGCCCGTAAAGCAATCACGTTTTCATACGTTCTTTGATCACCCATGACACCAACGGTTTGAACAGGAAGTAACACAGCAAAAGCCTGCCATATTTCATTGTAAATATCATTGTTGTGTAACTCTTTAATGTAAATGGCATCGGCTTTTTGAAGTATATCGACCCTTTCCTTTGAAACTGAACCCAAAATTCTCACAGCAAGACCCGGGCCGGGAAATGGATGACGCCCTATTACTTTCTCAGGTATGCCAAGTTCTCGGCCCACATTACGCACTTCATCTTTAAATAATTCTCTTAATGGTTCAATCAATTCAAAATCAAAATGTTCCGGCAATCCGCCAACATTATGATGCGATTTAATTGTGGCCGAAGGTCCTTTAAATGAAATACTCTCAATTACATCCGGATATAAAGTACCCTGAGCTAGAAAGTCAAAACTACCGATCTTTTTGGCTTCTGTTTCAAATTCTCTTATAAATTCATTTCCAATTATTTTTCTTTTCTCTTCTGGATCTTGAATGCCTGCTAATTTAGCATAAAACAAATCGCTGCTATTGATACAGGTCAAATCAATAGCAAAATTTTTTCTGAATATCTGTTCGACGTCATCAGCTTCATTCATCCTTAATAAACCGGTATCAATAAATATGCAATGCAATTGTTTTCCAATAGCTTTTGAGAGTAAGACCGCTACCACACTGGAATCAACCCCACCGCTCATCGCGCATAAGACTTGCTGTTCACCCACTTTTTGACGAATATTTTTGATACTTTCCTCTATGAAAGACTGAGAAGACCAATCTCCAGAACATTTACATATTTCGAATACAAAATTAGAAAGAATTTGTATTCCCTCAACGGTATGCACGACTTCCGGATGAAATTGAATACCAAAGATATCTAAATTTTCATGTGTAATAGCTGCATAGGGTGAGTTGTTTGTTTCAGCAATAGTCTTAAAACTGACAGCCAGTTTTGTGACTTTATCTCCGTGGCTCATCCATACATTTGTGGTTTTAGCAATATTTTTAAACAATTTAGATTCATTGATAATTTTTAAATTCGCTAATCCGTATTCTTTATGCTCAGCTGGGGCGATTTCCCCGCCGGACAAATAAGATATCAATTGCAGACCATAACAAATTCCTAAAATTGGCAAACCTAATTCCAATATATCTTTTTCAATAAGTGGTGCATCTTGTTCATAAACAGATGAGGGTCCACCCGACAAAATAATGCCTTTGATATTTCTATTTTTAATTAAGTTCAAATCATAGTTATATGGCTGAATTTCAGAAAACACATTTAATTCGCGAATGCGACGAGCGATGAGCTGTGTATATTGTGAACCGAAATCAAGAATTAAAATTGTTTCATGCAGCAAATCATTTGTTATGGTTTTAGATTCCATTTATTTAAGTCCTTTAAGAAATCGTAGTTGGTCAAATCGTAATGAATAGGTGTGATAGATACATTATTATTCATAACAGCCAGATCATCAACATCCGGGTCTTTGTCAAGTAACATTCGTTTGCCTGTTAACCAGTAATAGGTGCGATTGTTTGGATCCGTCCGTTTATCAAATGCTTCCTGATAACGCCCTTTCCCCTGTCTGGTTATTATAATATCATTTATTTCATTTTCCGGAACCGCGGGTACATTCACGTTTAAAAGCGTTTCATCGGGCAAACCATTTTTTAATATTTCGCGGGCAATCTGGAATGCAATTTTTCCTGAGTATGAAAAATCTTTACTGGTAAAAGATGTCAGCGAAACTGCCATCGCTGGTATACCCATTATTACAGCTTCAGCAGCAGCGGAAACCGTTCCTGAATAAATAATATTTGTTGCTGTATTGGGACCAAGATTAATACCGCTGACCACCAAATCCGGCTTGTTTTTAAGAATACATTGAATGCCAATCTTAACACAATCTGCAGGTGTACCGTTGACCGCATATCCGAAAAACATACTATCACGTTCAACTTCAATTACACGAAGAGGATCAGAAATTGTAATAGCATGGCCAACAGCACTTTTTTCAATTAATGGTGCAACAACAGTGACTGATCCAATTTCTTTTAATGATTGATATAATTGTAAAATACCAGGAGCATAAATGCCATCATCATTGGTAATCAATATAGATGGTGTTTTCATAGACTTTATAGGACATTAATCAGTAATTAGTTTTTAGACTCCAGAAATTCTAAAATTTTGGATATGCGTTCTTTCAGCTCTTGTCTATGAACAATCAGATCAAGAAATCCATGATCCTGAACAAACTCAGATCTCTGAAATCCTTTGGGTAGATCTTGGCCAATAGTTTGTTTAATCACCCGTGGACCGGCAAAACCAATCAAAGCCCCGGGCTCAGCAATATGCACATCTCCGAGCATGGCGAAACTTGCTGTAGTACCACCTGTAGTAGGATTTGTCAAAATGGAAATATATGGGATACCAGCTTTTGCAAGTTGAGCCAATTTAGCACTGGTTTTTGCTAATTGCATTAAACTAAGCACACCTTCATGCATTCTGGCACCACCGGATGAAGAAACAATAATAAGAGGACATTTCAGTTTAATCGATTTATCTATAGCACGAGCTATTTTTTCGCCGACAACGGAGCCCATACTTCCACCAAGAAATCTAAAATCCATAATGGCTACTACGACTTTACGCTTTTCCAGATTGCCGGTTCCGGTCACAACGGCTTCATTAATACCAGTCTTTTTAACGGTTGCTTTATATCGATCGCTATAATGTTTAAAATCAGTGAATTCCAGAGGATCAGATGATTTTATCTTTTTATTAAATTCCCTGAAACTGCCTTTATCCAGCAAAACAGAAATATAAACATCATTACCTACGCGCAAATGCATATCGCAATGTGGGCAAACATAAAACTTCTTTTCCAGTTCTTTTTTGAATATAATTTCGCCACAGCCATCACACTTAATCCATAATCCATCAGGAAGTTCTTTTTTCTGTATCGGTTTGAGTGATTCCTTTTTACGTTTAAACCAATCCATTATATATCCTCACTTATTGATTCAATTTCTTATACATCACAATCGCATCTTCAGTATTAGAATAATATTTTTCCCGAACATATAATTCCTTAAATGCGAATTTTTTATAAAGATTAATAGCAGAAATATTAGACTTTCGAACCTCCAGAAAAGCTGACTTGTAGGCTTTAAATTTGTCTAATATGTTCTCTAATAATATTTGTCCTAAACACTGGTTTCTAAAATCGGGATGAATTGCAAAATTCCCGATATGAATTTCACCGCTATAATACCAAACTACAGCGTATCCGGCAATTAAATTATCTTTTTCTAAAACACAAGGATATGAATTTTGTCTGTTCTCTACCTCAACTCTAAAACTTTCAAGTGTCCAGGGATCACTGAATATTAGTTTTTCTAATTCAAATACCATCTGCACATCTTTCTGCTGCATTCGGCGGATCACTACATTCACTGTACACCTGCAAAAGGCCTAATGTAGAGTGGTTCTAGATCAGCTAGGCTATCCGATCCGGTATCCTGAAATTTATGCCAGCCTATTTTAGCTGTTAAAGCAGATGAATATCGTCCTAATTCTATTAAAGTGATGCCCTTTTTCAATAATTCCTTTTTAAATGAATTATCTAGACGAGTGTCCTGCCCTGAAATTAAAACAGCACTTTCATCTATTCTCCGAGGTATACCTCATCTTGCCTGGCATCAATGATTGTAAAGACTTTATTAGAATCATCAGGGCAATATTCTGCTAAAACCTGGTGATTACTTATGCCAACAATGGGTATATTCTTCCCAAGGCATAATCCCTGGGCATAACTTAATCCAATTCGTAATCCTGTAAAAGAACCCGGTCCAATTGAAACAGCAACCAACTTCAGATCATCCATAAAATTTTCTGAAGCTAATTTATTATCTGTAAGAAATTTCCCTCCATTTTCAACCAAACTTCCGACCAACGATGCATGTTGTCTCGGTAATTCATGATTGTATTCAGCTAAGATTCGATCATTTTCAACAAACGCAACACTGCACAATAAATCAGATGTCTCAATTCCAAGGATCATAATCTATTAACAAGGCTTAATGTATAAATTCTTGAATTGTTATCAAATTCCAAATTCAATTTATAATAATTTTTCAATTGATTTTCGATCATTCCGGGCCATTCAATAAACGTTACTGATCCATTTTCTAAATGTTCTTCCCAGCCCAAATTATCAAGTTCACGTAAATCATTTATTCGATAAAAATCAAAGTGATTTATCGGTATCGGTCCATTATATTGATGTAAAATAGCAAATGAGGGACTGGATGCCTCATCATATGTTTCCCATATTTTACAAATTTCTTTTACTAGAAATGTTTTGCCTACGCCCAGATCACCTTCAAGTAATATAGTATCATTTAATTGAAATAATTCTGCCAATTCAACGGCAAATTTTTTTGAATCTTCAATCGTATTAATTTTAATCTTTCTTATCTGTTTCATATATAATTATTATGTTCAAACAGATTGATGAAATTAACCGAAAATGACTATGAATACACGCAAAAGCAATAGTTATCTGAAAGCTACAAATATACGTACTAGACCCATATTACTTAAAACTATCCTTTACTTTCCAGTTTTACAATAGGAAGAATCATCTCTTCTATAGATACGCCACCATGTTGAAAACTATCTTTATAGTAAGTTAGGTATTTATTATAATTAGTTGGATAGACAAAATAGAAATCTTCCTTTGCAATGATGTAGCTGGTATTTAATCCTCGTTTAGGCAGTTTCCATTTATAGGGATCTTTAATATAGATAGCATGTTTTCGATCGGCTTTTAAACTGCGACCGTACTTATAACGCAGATTAGTTGATGTTTCACGATCACCAATGACCTTAGTCCCGTGTAATCCGCGTATACTGCCATGATCTGATGTTATAAACGTTGAAGCATCGGTTTCCGCAATTTGTTTAAAAAGCCCCAGTATCGGTGAATGTTGAAACCAGGAACGGGTTAAAGAACGATATGCGGCTTCATCAGGAACAATATCTTTGAGGATCGGTAGATCCGACCGGCGATGAGCAAGAATATCTACAAAGTTTACAACAATTGCCAATAACTTTGAATCCAGATAATTGTGCATATTCTTTTCAAGGTTCTTGATATCTTCATTATTCATAATTTTAATATATTTCAGGTCATTTTTTAGATTTAGTCCGGCTCGCTGTAGTTGTAAATCAAGCAGCTCTTTCTCGTAACGATTCAAACTTTCAACATCTTCATTCAAAGACCAAAGTTCAGGATATTTTATTTCAATTTCATGGGGAAATAAACCGCTAAAAATAGCATTGCGTGAAAATGGTGTAGCAGTTGGAAGAATGGAATAATAATAATCCTTTTGAACACGAAAATCATCATAAAAGAATGATTCTATACTGTAAAACTGATCCGTGCGCATACAGTCAATCACTAAGAATACAACACGATTACCACGTTTTAATTCTGGAATTAAAAATTTCTTTACAATATCAACTGAAAAAACTGGTCTTTTTTCGACATCCTGTTCATCGATCCAATCGACATAATTTCTTTCTATAAATTTGCCAAATTCTTTGTTGATCTCATTTCGATGGTCATACAAAATTTCTCGATAATCAATATCGGTTGAGGTATCTAGATCCATATCCATTCTGAAAAACTTTAATGTATGATCAATCCAGTCTTGTATCGATAGGGGATTCATTAAAGATGCAGATATCTGTGCAAATTCCTGGGCATATTGCTGGCTGCGCTTTTCAGTAATAATATCCTTCTTATCTAGTAATTTGCGGCAAGCCATCAAAATCTGGCTTGGATTGACAGGCTTGGTAAGATAATCATCAATTCGCTTCCCGATTGCCTCTTCCATCAAACTTTCTTCTTCATTTTTTGTAATCATAATTACCGGCAGCTGAGGTGAATAATCTTTGATCTCATTAAGCGTGGTTAAACCATCTTTCCCGCTCATCATTTCATCGACTAGAACAATATCATACTCATTATTTTTTACTTGATAAACAGCATCATCACCATTGGTTACCGTAACAACGTCATACCCCTTTTCGCGCAGAAAAAGGACATGAGCCTGCAGGATTTCTATTTCATCATCTGCCCAAAGAATTTTTTGCATTGCGTGTTCTTATCTCCAAATTATTTTCTATGATAGATAAACAAAGAAAATTTTATTAAATCATTACAAACTATGTACATTTTTAATAAACATTTGTTTCATTAAAAATCAGTATAATTATTCTTTCTTTATAAAATGACGCTGTCTGATTATCTCATACATGATAACTGCTGCTGAAACGGAAGCGTTGAGCGAATTCAATTTACCGAGCTGCGGGATTGAAATGAGCTCATCACAAACAGTCTGGATATTTTTACGGACTCCTTTATCCTCACTGCCGATAACCAATGCTGTTGGATTAGTAAAATCAACCTGGAAAATAGATTGTTTGGCAGATACAGCTGTTGCGAATACAAATATACCCTTTTGCTGCAATTGTTCAATAAAAAAGTTAATGTTCTCAGTCTGGTGAATTTTTACTCCAAATAGAGCTCCGGTTGATGTCTTTGCTACGGTTGCATTGATGGGAGCACTACCCTTAACCGGTAGGACAATTAAATCAGCATTAGTAATTTCCGATGTTCGAATAATCGCTCCCAGGTTATGAGGATCCTGTATTTGATCCAGAATTACAATAAACGGTAATTGGCATTCAGATAAAAATGTATCCAATGATTCAGAATTTACAAAATTATTATAAATAATCTCCGCAGCTATGCCCTGATGAACGACAGCGCCGACAATTTTCTGAATGTCATTTTTATCAACATAACTAATTCTAACTTTATTCTTTTGAGCTGTTCCTTCAATTTGCCTGATGGATTTATCCTTTGTTCCTTTTGCTATCCAAATATTTTGTATATCACTCCCAAAACGCAGAGCTTCAAACACGGGTTGTCGGCCGTAAATGTTTATAAAGATTGGAGTGTTGGCACTGTTATTCATGTCTTATTCAGAAAAATGTCAATTATATATTATGATAAAATCAAAATAAGTTTAATCAATTGTAATACAATTTCCAATTCCAAATTCGATCACCTGGCATTATGCACGACTAGAAAATTCAATTTCATAAAAATAGATTTATTATGTAAATTTCATGTCAAATATCATAGATAATTACTGGAGTTTAAATGGAAATAGGAATCGTTGGATTACAATATTCAGGTAAATCAACAATATTCTCTACTTTACTGCAACACGAGTCATCAGATTCCAGCGGGGGAAAAGAGAGTGCTGAGCGCGGGATTGTTAAAGTGCCCGATGATCGGTTGGATAAACTTACTGAATTAGTCAATCCAAAAAAGCAAACCAATGCTACATTGGAATTCATCAAAGTACCCGGTTTAGATCAGGAAACGAACCAGGGACAGGGATTACCTTCTCAATTTTTAAACAATTTGAAAAATGTGGAAGCGCTTCTGGTTTTAATCCGCCATTTTGAAAATGAATATCATCCGCATCCTATGGGGCGAATCGATTCTTCAGCGGATATAGAATTGATTAATTCAGAATTTTTGTTAAGTGATTTAATGCTGGTAGAACAGCGCATTGAACGCCTGCAAAAAATGATTCCGAAAACAAAAAATGAACAGGATAAGCGAGTTCTGGATTTGATGATTAAACTAAAGGACCAACTGAATCAGGAAAAGCCGTTACGTGATATGGATTTCAGTGAAGATGAACTTTTATGTTAAAAGCGTATCAGTTCTTGACCATTAAACCTCTTTTGTATGTGATCAATATTCAGGAAGATCAGATTGAAAACACCGAACAAATCGCAAAAGAACTATCCGGATTTGTTACAAAAAACTGTGCTTTGACCATTTTGAGCGCTGAAATTGAAAAAGAAATCGCCGAGTTAGAACAGGAAGATGCTGATGTATTCATAGAAGATTTAGGAATTAAAGAACCAGCCATGTATAAATTAATACGTAAATCCTATGAACTATTAGGTTTGATTTCATTTTTTACTGTAGGCGAAAAAGAATGCCGTGCCTGGACTATCAGAAATGGATCAACAGCTCAAAAAGCAGCGGGTGCAATCCACTCCGATTTGGAAAAGGGTTTTATACGGTCAGAAACGGTGCACTATGACGATTTTGTAGTTAATGGATCGTTAGCAAAATGTAAAGAAAAAGGATTGCTCCGGCTGGAAGGTAAAGAGTATATAGTAAAAGATGGCGATATAATGACAATCCGATTTAATGTATAAGGTGATATGAACCGATAATAGAATTAAAGACTGATAAAATAAATCTGAGGTTGTAATGGTAGAGGTTGTTGATCTCGGTGTCTTAAACCAGAATGATAAAAGATCTGCATATATTATTGATACCAATGTGCTTTTGCACGATCCCTCTTCAATATTTCGTTTTGATGAACATATTGTATTAATACCTTTATTTGTACTCGATGAAATAGACAGTAAAAAAAGTGATCCTGTCATTGGCTACAATGCAAGGGAGATTAGTCAAAAACTTGAACATCTTCTTGATAAACGGGAAAGCCCATATCATGCGATCCAAATACCTAATGGTAAAAGTGGCATCTTATTTTTTACAAATGGGTATATGTCTGAAAAATTTCCAAATGAATTATCCTTAAGTTATAAAGATAATGCTATCTTATCTCACATAATGGGAATGAAAGAAGCTTTTCCAAATCGTCATTTTAAATTGGTAACCAAAGATCGTAATCTACGAATTAAATCCAGTGCTTTAGCTATTCCAAATCAGGATTATCTACACGATAAGATTTCTGAAGAATATCTGGCCAGTTTTTTTCAACCGGTCAAAGAGATTCATTTGGATGATGAAGAAATTAATCAACTATTCAAATCTAAGACTGCTGCAAACTGGTTGATACCTTATAGAAAAAAATGGCATCTGCAGGAAAATGAAGGTGTTACATTATATGATCCATCAGGTCAGTTTTTTGGAATGGGGATCCGCAAGGATGATCGCCTTAAATATTTTGATTATCATTCTACAAAAGTATTGGACATGCCCCCAAAAGTTCTGGATGATACAAAATACACCCATAACTTTGAGCAGTCCGTGTGTATGCAGCAGGCTTTGGATGATGATATAAAAATACAGATTATTATTGGTAAAGCAGGTACCGGCAAAACCCATATTGCTATGGCTGCTGCCCTTGAAAAAGTATTTAAAGATCGTAAATATGATTCCATTAAATTAATCAAACCAGTCATCACAAAAAGTCGTCTCGGCGAGGATATAGGATTTCTACCAGGATCGGTTAAGCGAAAACTATTACCTAAAATGCGTCCTTTCGTGGAAAAACTGCGTCAATTTACGAATGATGTTGATACGGATGAAGGGTATAAAAAGCTTTTGGACTCTGGAGTGATAGAAATGTTGAATTTGGCTGATATTCGTGGTGCTGATCTGGCTAACTCATTTGTCATTTTTGATGAAGCTCAGAATGCCAATCCATTCCAGATGCTCACCCTTGGTACCCGGTTGGGTGAAGATGCAAAACTTATTGTTCTGGGTGATCCTACACAAATTGATAGTATATACCTCGATAAATATAGTAATGCCTTAATTAATTTGTATGAAAATGCTCTGCAAAATCCTGCGCCGTTTATTGCTCAAATATGTCTTGTGCAAATGGTGAGATCCCATACCTCAAAATGGTTTGAAAATTCGATCCAAATGGCTAAAAAGTAGTTTTATCTGAATGGCAAAAAAACTGAAAGATATCGATCGAATCCAATTTCAGGATAATCTCTTAAAATGGTTCAGAAAAAACAAACGAAATCTTCCCTGGCGTGAACAAAAGGATTGGTATCCTGTATTTCTATCTGAAATAATGTTACAGCAAACGCAAGTTGAACAAGCCTTGCCCTATTATAATAAATTCATTAATCGATTTCCGGATATACATGCCTTAGGCAAAGCCTCCGAACAAGAGGTTTTATCCCTCTGGGCTGGATTAGGATACTATTCAAGAGCACGCAATATGTTAAAAGCAGCCAAATTGATTGTTTCAGATTACAATGCACAGTTTCCCAAAGACTTCAAACATGCATTATCATTATCCGGTATTGGGAAATATTCTGCCTCAGCCATTTTGTCTATTGCCTATAAAAAACCATATGCTGTGGTTGATGGAAATGTATATCGGGTGATTTCCAGATTGTTTGTTATTTCGGATGATTTACGGCTTAACGATACGCAGAAAAAAATTCAGCAAATTTCAGATCATTTACTATCAAAAAATGATCCGGGTGATTACAATGAAGCGATGATGGAGCTTGGAGCGGTTATTTGTAAGAAGCAAAATCCTGATTGCACTCATTGTCCGATTCAGTCATTCTGTGAAGCGTTTAAAACAAATCAACAATTGAGTTATCCCTATAAATCTGCCGCACGAAAAAAACATAAGCTTAATAATTATGTATTTATTCTTGAAAGAAATGATAAATATTTGATTGTTCAAAGACCATCTGCTGGCCTACTGGCTTCACTATGGGAATTTCCCGTTACTAATGTAAAAAAATTGAATCTGAATATTAAAGATGTTGAAACATTATTATGGAAAGAATATAATATCAAAGGCAAATTTATTGTAAAAGGTGATTGCTTTCGTCATCAATATTCACATATTGATTTAACCTATCAACCTGTTTTAATGAAATCAAATAATGAAAAAATAGGAAATCTTAAAAATTATGTAAATAAAAAATGGATCATTTATAGTGATTTAAATAAATTGCCAATACACAATGCTCACCTTAAACTTATTGATTGGCTTAAAAATCTAAACCAATAGATATATAGGCGGCATCAGTACCTCGTGTAGTGCGGCCGTATCCAAGATAAAGTGGTCCAAGAAATGTATCAAATGCGATTGCTCCTCCCAGCGCAGAGAAAAAATCATCGGATTTAAATAAGAGTTCTTTTTTATTCCAAATCCCTGCAAAATCATATCGTATTAATAAATAAGTATCATTTATTAATAGATTATTATTTCCCATATTAAAAGGTAGACGATACCGATACTCTGCGCTCGTAGAAAATAACTGGCGGCCATAATATTCATTTTCTATCAAACCAAAGAAACTATGTAAACCTCCTAGTCGAAAATATTCTGGGAAGGGCAGGGTATTATCTCCGTAACCTACAAACAATTTTAAATGCCATGTATTATAGGCTTGAAACGTATAATAGCCCTCAAGATTAATAAGCGCTTTTGTATATGATTCTTTAGTTTCTATAACGAGTGGACTTCCTGACTCCCATGCCCAATAATTATAAATACCGGTTGTTGGGAAGTCACGGCGATCACGCTTATCAGAAGATGCCTGCAATCGTATGGTACGAAGCTCATTTGACTGGCTATTCTCAAATTCACCGTCATAGAGCTCATCTTCAATATATTCCTGTCTGAATTCTGCAATTAATTGGCCTAATCTACGAACCTGTCTGCCCAATTGGATTCTTAATCCGGTTCTTTCTTCACGATAGCGCCCTTCGGGATCACCCGGATTTCCTGCATGATTAATTTCCCATTTGTTATATATTTTAACTCCAAAATTGTAATTGCTCAGAAAAATGCGATCCTCATTAATACCTAATCCAACATAGCCATCACGCATACCCATACGAGCTAAAAAATCAACCTGCATTCCGGATCCCCAAATATTTTCATGGCTTAACTCAACATAAGCCTGTATTCGTCGGTCGTTATCATATTTTCCTCCAAGACGCGCTACTATAGGAGATTTTTCATGTACTTTCACCAATAAATTTGTTGATGAATCTGTTTTAACCACATCTACATTTACTCGTTCAAAGAGGTTGGTAGCATAGACATTTTGAATCGACTGTTGAATAGGTCTCCAATTAAATACTTTATTCTTTTGATATTTAAATTCACGATCGATAACATAGCTCTTTGTGGATTTATTACCTTCTATTTCTATTTCTTCTATTATGCCTTCATCAATAATTATGTAAAGTGAGCCCACCTGATCATCCCATTTAATTCTATCGATGGAAGCTAAAGAGTACCCTTTTTGACGGTATAGATTAATTATATTTTTAATATCATTCTGAAGTTTTTGATAATTTAATTTCTGATTAAGTTGAATAGATAAACTGTCCCTGATCTGCTCACCAGATATGACTTTATTTCCACTGATAAAAATATCATGAATAGGGGAAAATTCCTGAAGGTCGCAAGCAATGGATACAAGAGAGTCATGTTGGATTAAATTTGTTTGAATTGATTTATAGTAACCATAATATAAAATCGAATCCATTGCATTAATAATTGAATTCCTATTTGTTTGAGAATCAACCAGTTCTGAGCAAACGGGAAAGTCATTTATTGACACAGACTGATCATCTATTTTTATCGATATGCTATCTATATGAAAAAGTGTATCTGGTAAATGAATCGAATAACTTGCAATTTTTCTAATTTTTTGTATCTGCGCTTCTGTGTTTGTTTTGCCGATTTCAATTAAATCATCTATATCCTCAAAACGATCACTTGGGAATTTTTCTAAAACCGGTTGTATCACTACATCCGCTTTGCCTCTATCAATTGCAGTTGAACTTGCAGACATGATTGTGGTGGCCTGATCAACCAGTTTCCAGGGAACCAAAACATCATCTTTCTCACGTAACCGTGCCGTAGCGTCCACGGCAATTGTTTTCTGAGCACCTTCATCCAAGGCAGCTTGTACCGGTAAATTCGATATTAACCCCCCATCTACTAGAAGCATACTGTCTTTTTCAACGGCAGAGAAAAGCAGGGGAACCGCTAATGAAGCATTTATCGCTTCAGCTAGATTACCGTTTTTCATAATAATCTGTTTGCCGGAAACCAGGTCAGTGGCTACAGCCCGAAAGGGTATCTTTAAATCATCAAAATCATTATAAACCTGATACCGGGCCCTTAAAAACTGTTCGGATAAAAATGATAAGATTTTTTGTCCAGGCGTAAATGAGGATGGAATAAAGGGACTTAAACCATCGAATCGCACTGAAATAAGATATCGGTCTCGTTTATCAATCTGACTGGGGAATAACGTTGTACGCTGGGCACTGTCTTTGTAAATATCATCCCAATTTACGGATTTTAGTATTTGTCTTATTTCATCACAGGTATAACCCGATGCGTATAATCCTCCAATTAAGCTGCCGATACTGGTGCCAACAATTAAATCAATTGGTATATTGTTTTTTTCCAATGCCTCAATCACACCCAGATGAACAAGGCCACGAGCTCCTCCTCCGCTAAGCACTAATCCAATTTTTTCTCGATTCAAAGTTTTCAAATTACTTTTAATAACAATTTTATTTTCTTCAATCAAAACATCTTTTTTATATATTTCATTTGCTCTTACAGGGAACGAAACATTAATACATAAAATGAACAGGATTGTCATTGTAAGTATATATGGAAATTTTCTGTAAGAATTTGTAATGTAATTCATTCTTTTGATCTGTGAGTTAAACCATTGATGCAGTTTAAGTTAAATAAATAGGGAATATATGAAAAGTTATTTTAATTTTTTTCGTTTTGTTCCTGAATAAGTTGTTTAAAATAAAGTTCTATCAAATTCTGATAATCAGATTGATATCCTTCATTAAGCGATTTTTTTAATGCATCCTGTAGTCTTTTTTGCTGCAAATCTGATAAATTTTTCAATTTTCCAGGATCAATTGATAAATATTTTTTTGCAGTTTCAGCTTTACGCTTTTTAGAATATTCTCGCTCCCGGACAGATTTTTGTGCATCCAGCATGCGTGAAAGAATTTCTCTTTGACGATCAATCGTTTCTCTGCTGATATTTTGTTTTAATAAATCCTGAACCACTTCATCCATTTTGCTGCCAAGCTCTCCAATTCGTCCCATAATATCCTGTCTGGATCCCATTTCATTGGACATTTTTTCAAGAGCTTCCTGTAAAGCTGCCTGCTGGCCGGCGATTCGCTGCATTTCCCTTTGCTGTTGCATACTCATTGAACCACCGTTACCCTGATTTTGAAAGAGATTCAGTGTCTGATCATTCAGTTGTCCCTGACTACCAGCCATTTGCTGAAGCTGTTCCATAAATTGTTCAAATCCAGTACCTGATTGAGATTGAGCCATTTGTGACATGGACTGCTGCATTTGCATTACACTTTCATTGAGTCCCTCCAGAGCCTGAGATTGTTGTTGCATGGCCCGGGTTTTATTTCTTTCCGATAATTCATCTATACTCCTTGCCATACTTATTTGACTTTTGCCGAGTGATTTGCTCAAACCAGGATGAATGAAAAATGTTTTTTTGGATAGTCTAACAAGATCTGAAATTAGTTTTTGAAAGTTTTGCTGGTCTCGTCCTTGTTTTATAGAAATATCAGCAAAATCTTCATTTAATGGTGAAGTTGTTTTTGTGTCATTTATAATTTGTTCCTGATCAAAAGACAATTGCAGCAATTTTTGTGTAGCACTTATCATTTTTTCCATAATTTCATTTTTATTTTGATCAAGCATTTTTGACTGTGCCTGTGAAATGGATGCCTGCATTTGACTGATCTGATTTTGTAATTTTTGCGAAATATGTGATGCCATTTGATGATTCTGCTGCTGTAGATTCTGCTGAAGAGTTTGCATTTGCTTTTGTTCTTGCATTGATTTAGCCATTTCCTGGGCAGATTTTAGTTGCTTCTGTGTTTCTTCAAAACTCGATAAACGTGGCTCATCTAGAAGATTATTTAAATCCTGATTCAAATTTTTTAATAATTTTTCCTGTTGTTTTTGCTGATTTATCAACTGATCAGTTTCATTTTTATCTAGTGACTGCTTATCTTCAAGCTGATTACTTATTTTTTGCTGCTGTTCCATCAACTTATTAACTTCCTGGACAAGTTGATCCATCTTCTGCTCTAACTGAACCTGTTTAAGTAATTCCATAGTTCTTTCAATTTTCTGCTGGAATTCTTCCTGATTGAGCTTAAAATTTTGTAAAGCTTGTTGAACCTGTTTCGGATCGGCTTTATCTAATGACTTCTGTAAATTATTCATTGCATCCAGAAGCTCTGGAGTGGCAATTTCCTGAAATAAATCCTGCAATTGGGTATACTTTTCAAGTAATTCGGGGCTGATTAATTCATTTGCCTCCATTTTATTTATTATGTCTTCCAGTTCATTTTGTATTTCTTTAACCTTTTCC
>JARRPN010000010.1:35192-35747 GCA_037382875.1 Calditrichaceae bacterium
TTTTTTTGTTTATTTAACGTGTTCTCAATTTGCTGTTTTTCCTCCCACTACAGTTCATCAGCTCGTTTTAATTCGCGATTTATTTTTTCCAGCTCTTTCTTCAATTCTTCAGATTGTTTTGCTACATCATCCATCTTATCAATTTGTTCGTTTTCCTGTTCAGCGAAGTTATCAAACATTTCTTCCAGAGAAGGGAAATGGATATAAAATGTTTTGCTTTTACCAATTCCGGGTCCTGTTATATTGTTATTATCTTCAACCTGAATGAAATAAGCCAACCTGTCATCAAAGGCAACAGGCAAGTGATTAAAATCCCCACTATGTTTTAAGGTTAGTCTTTTTTGATTAAAAGTATGCGGCAGAGCTATAAAATGCCAGTTACTGTCAGATGCGGATTCAGATTTTCGAATATAATTATAATAAAGAGAAGATTTTGCTATACCATAATCGTCGATGATATCAGCCTGGATTAGAAGAGCAACATCAAGTGGTATTTCAATATCCTCACCAGGATCAGTTATCTCCACAAATGGTGGGTTATCAGGCAAAACAGAT
>JARRPN010000011.1:0-7642 GCA_037382875.1 Calditrichaceae bacterium
GTAGAATAGTAGAATTTTCTGGAGTCGGGAAACTGACGATAGCTTTATCACCGGGATTGTATTGTGCTTTATCCGTTTTTATTGCCAGAATACCTGCATCTTTACCCATCGCTGGTGATTGTCCCCAGGCATACGCATGAATGAAGAAAGCAGCCGTATGCCCGTTATTACCGTCATCCTGAACTTCAATCAAATATTGTCCGCGTTCTTCCGGTTTAAACTTGAGCATAACCGGTGTAGTACCCGACACTAACGTTCCTTTATCGACAAGGCGGGTATGACGATCTTTTTTATAGCGCAATTGATATTCATCGCGTGAGTCGTATTCCCACCACCAGTAATAGCGACTGCGATAAATTCTGTATTGCAGCGTACGCCCTGCAACCTCTTTGCCGTCAGGAGACAATAGAATAACAGGTGCCTCATATTCTTGGCCCGTTTGTAAGTATCCCCATTTTACTTTGGGTCGTTTAATACCCACATAATTGGGATAGGGATCGATGCTTACCCTGATTTGATTTTTTGAACTACGACCGCCTTTTTCCCAAACTTCACCTTTAATTACAGCTTGAATTGCTCCCGGCACATTGGAAAGATCAGGCAGTGTCCATTTTTTGGATACATTGCCCTGCGCATCCAGTTTACCCTTAAATATAGAAGACGTAATTCTCTGAAATCTCAATGTCTGATTAGTAAAATTGTAGTCAGAATATTTTTTAAATGATTTATGTATCGAACTCAAAGAAACCGTAATTTCTGCATCCAGGTTCGAAGCAGGATTACCAAATAGGTAAATAGAGTTTAACTTGACATCTAGCAATTTATCTTCATAAGACAAATTATCTTTTGTTGTTTCCAGATTAATTTTCAAACGTTCCGGAACCACAGTTTCAATGCGAAGTGTATGATAGAATTTTTTACTCCCTGCTGTAAGAATAGCACGATAATTGCCAGTCAAATCATTAACATCCGTCGTAAATTGAAAAGTATAAAATCCATCAGTACCTTTACGATTGGTTTGTTCAAAAACAGTCTGATTTTTTGGATTTTTAACTTCTAAAGAAACCGGATGATCCTTTGGAAAGGTATTATTTTCATTACGAATAATGGTAGAAAGATAAACGGTATCACCAGGCCGATGTACTCCTCGATCGGCATAAATGAAGGCTTGAATACCGCTTTCCGCTGCAGCGTCGCCTCCAGTATCAAATGTCGATAGATTCCAGCTCATTTCATTGGGCTTGATAACACTACGCTGACCATCCTTTTCGGCTTCTACATAAAATACATCTTCTTTAATGTCTTCGAAGACTGCCAGACCTTCACCATCTGTATAATTCTCAGCAATAAGTTGATGCTGATAAGTAATGAGTTGAATATGTACACCGGATAAGGGAGCGGCAGTAATCAAATTCGTCGCATAGACATGATGCGATTTATTTCCTTTTTTATAAATAAGTCCAATATCACTGATGGCTATTGGTTTGTAAATTCTTCCATGACGCCAGATATAACCACGGGATGCTGGATCATTATAGTAATCATAATTTCTTCCCCGACGATATTGCATATTTTCTTCCGAGGTATCATATATCATATCTTTCTTCTCAAAGCTAATCTCGACCAAGAATAAGCCCTTTTCGCCATCAGGGATTAACTTTTTCAGATCGATCTCATGCTGCAGCCATCTGTTTTTAGTTTCACCTATATAGAGATCCTGCTTGGCAACTTCGATTCCTACCCGGTTAATCTGATATCCGAATCCATCTCTTCGATCCACAGCACCATCCAGGCCTTCCATTTGCAGAAATTGTCCCAGATTAGATTCAAATACTTTTTGTACTCGTAATTCAACTTTGCGAACATTAACGGTTAAAAAAGCAATTTTCTTTTGGTTATTCGATGGCAGAAAAACACCAGCATTAGCAAATTTCATCTCGGGCACCATATCATCAAACTGTATTTCTTCACTAAATTCCTTTGTCAGGGTAGTAGCCCAACGACTGCGAATACCAGGTTTAATAGTAAGTGTATATGTCTCACCAAAATCGAAATCAGCACCTACTAAAATCGTTTTCCCCATTTTGCTGAGTTTGATATCCAATTCCGGTTTGATTGAAATGAAACCACGAATATCCTGATCACTTTTTAATTCGTCGGAAAATTCAATTTTCAGATCAGGCTGGGTACCTTCTTCATCGCGTATAATATCAGTGACTGTTAAATCAGTAAGAGCTGGGACCTCTATAGTTTTATCCATGTCATAAGAAATTTCCAGCAATTCCTTTTTAAGTTTAAACTTCAGCTGCTGTGTTTTCTTGGTGCGTGCAAAAGCATCCGTTATAAATTTGTATTGTTTCTTATTTTCTCCTTCGGACCATTTAATTACTAAGCGCTTATTGCCAAGATATAAACTGGATGACTTTTCCACTCTTGAAAAATCAACAGGTTCTGTAAAGATAACTTGCCCATCCAGCAATAAAAACTTTGGATCGTTCTCCATTTTTAATTTGAGATCACTGGAAAATTTCTCAATTTCTCTGCCGGCTACTTCAAATTCAATAGGCAGATTCTCAAGATTTTTATCTTTATACTCTGGGAACAGAGCATTCAAATCCAGACTGCCTGTATATTTGGCTCGCATTGGCAGCGATTCATTTGGATTAAATATCAAAGTCCTTCGGTCTTGCCAGACGGTAATACCATCAATGGAAGGGGTAAAATTAAAGACTTCCTTTTTTAAATTGACACCCACCTGTGATTTTTTAACCATATCCGAAACAAAGACAACTGTGATATTCTGATCGGAAGCGATAATTGCAGACGGTGCCTGGCTCACCATTTTCGCCGTTTCCAGGCTGTATCCTCTTTTTGTATCTGTTTCCGATTCACAACTTATCATACAAATAGAAATGGTTAACAAAAAAATGAATAAAATGGACTGAAACTTAGGAATGTGGTTTTGGCGTTTCATAATGACCCCTAAAAATAGGTTAGTATTTATGCGCAAAAATCAGTCTTCTACACACTTGCAGAGAAATTTATTTATAATTGAGTAGACTCACGGAAAAGTTAAATTGCAATGTATCCTTGCTGTAAATAAATTAAAAAATAATTCACTGATAAAAAAGTCAAATTTGAATCATTTTTTAAAAAGAAGAAACAGGTAATATTTAATTTTGAGATCGTTTTTAGGATTCCTGCCAATAATTATATTTTTATATGCATGTTCCAATCAATCTTCCAATAGTAATTACTCACAAGCGGAAATTGATTCACTTAAGAATGAATTCGTACGATACTGCCAGAACAAAGACAAAGACTTTAAAAATACCGATTGGTCGCCATTAACTAAAGAAGATAAATCAACCTTTAGCGGATTGCATTATTATAGTTATGACATATCATTTCGTTATCAATTAAAAATTCATACTTATTCAACTAAAGACACTATTAAAGTGCCTGGTTCCAAAGCTGGTGATTTGAGAAAAGCTGTTCTTTATGGTTATTTTGAGTTTGAACGGGATGGGAAAAGTCAACGTTTGGAAGTATGGCAAATGATGCCCAGAAAAGCAGGAGGTGAATCTCATTTATTTGTCGGATTCTGGGATGCTACTTCAGGAGAAACAACCTATCCTGGTGGACGATACCTGGATATGAAAAAAATTGATGATAAAACTTATTTACTGGATTTCAATTACGCATATAATCCCTATTGCGCTTATAGTAATCGTTATAGCTGTTTAATCCCATCTTTGGAAAACAGGCTGGATATTGCGTTGACCTGCGGGGAAAAGATATTTAAGGAACATTAAAAAAATAAAGATGGAATTTATTTTTGTATTAGCATAATCTAATCAATCCTTTTTCTATCCCTGATATTAAGGAAGGAAACCACCTTCGGTGGATGGATGATTAATAAAATAGGAATGACACTTTGATGAAAGAGATGTTAAATATAGCTATTCAAGCTGTTAGTAAAGCCGCCTATATTTGCAGAGGAATACAGGCACAACTCGTAACTGAAGATGCGCTTACAAAAAAGGACCGCAGTCCGGTTACAATTGCAGATTTCGCATCCCAGGCCATTATATGTAAAGCGCTCAAAGCAGAATTCCCGGAATTACCCATTGTCGGTGAGGAGGATGCGAATTCATTACGGCAGGATGAGAATAAAGCCCTGCTTGAAAAGATTGGAAAATTTCTGCCCAATTGGATGGAAGAAGAAATTTTAGATGCTATTGATCAGGGCAATGGTGAAGCAAAAGGACGATTTTGGACCGTGGATCCTATTGACGGTACAAAAGGATTCTTACGTGGCGATCAATATGCTGTCGCATTAGCATTGATTGAAAATGGTCAAGTGCAAATGGTGCCTTCACTACAGATATGGATGGTAATAATGCACATCCTGTAAAAGTATCGCAAAATTCAGCTAATGAGCTTGTGCGATTCCTGGAAAGTGTGGAAGCGGCTCACGCCAATCACGGTCTACAGGGCCAAATTATGGATGCCCTGGGTGACAAAGCTCAATCTGTGCGATTTGATAGCCAGGTAAAATATGCCGTATTGGCTCAGGGTATTGCTGAGATCTATTTACGGTTACCTAATGAGCTCAAACCGGATTACAGGGAAAAAATCTGGGATCATGCTGCCGGAATGAGTATAGTTTTGGAAGCGGGTGGCAGAGTAACCGATATGTTTGGTAAGGATCTCGATTTTACACAAGGTAAAAAATTGATGAATAATCGTGGTGTCATGGTCAGTAACGGATTGGTTCATGATGAAATATTGGATTTGGTTAATAAATTTAGGAAATAGATAATTTAAGTTATGATTGAAGTTGCAAAGCAAGCGGCCTATGCTGCCGGAAAAATTCTAACCGAGCATTTTAAAAAATTGCCCAAAGAAGCCATTCGTCAAAAACAAGCCAATGATTATTTGAGTTTTGTAGATGAGACATCTGAAAAAGCAATTATATCCATTATACAGGATAATTATCCGGATCATTCTATTCTTGCAGAAGAAGGCGGCGAGTCGAAAAAATCAGGGGATTTCCGCTGGATCATTGATCCACTGGATGGTACGACTAATTATATAACCGGACTTCCTGTCTTCGCTGTATCTATTGCACTGCAAAAAGATGATGAAATAATTCTGGGTGTGGTTTATGATCCCCTGCAGGATGAACTGTTCTGGGCGGAAAAAGGCCGGGGAGCATATGTCAATGATTCACCCATACAGGTTAGTGATTCCGATTCCCTATCTGAATGTTTGATTGCTACAGGATTTCTTATTTAAGAATTATCTGATCGTTAGTAATGGTCGTGTACATAAACAAATGGGGAAAATTATTCGTAAGCATTTCCCGCAATACCAGACTGTTTACAATAAATAAGGAGTACAATGTGAGCAAGCTGAGTGTATCAAAACGAAAAGGCGAACGCGGAGCTTTAAGTATCATGGCCTGTAACTCGGGTAAGGAATTTGCCTCACGGATAATAAAATCACTGAATAGTAAAGCCATTAATCCGGATCAAATTCTTGATGTACGGTTGGTCAAATCACAGGAAATCATATTTGCAAATGGTGAAGTTAAGACGCTCATTGAAGAGAATATCCGGGGTGATGATCATTATATAGTGCAGTGTATGGATGATCCACTTTCTGAAAGGACAATTAATGATAACCTGATGACTTTGTTTACAGCTATCAATGCTGCCTTTCAATCCGATGCTGATTCCATAACGGCTGTCATTCCGCAATTTCCTTACTCGCGTCAGGAACGTAAAAAAACCCGAGAGGGTATTACAGCCAGACAGATTGCCCGATTTATTGAAGATTCCGGAGCTAACCGTGTTATTACATTGGATATCCACGCAGAGGCGATCATGGGATTTTTTAGCTCGGCACGTTTCGAAGATCTGCACGCCTCACAAATCATTATTGATCATTTTCTTTCTCATTATAAAAATGATAATCTGGTTATCACTGCACCGGATGTCGGCGGCGCTGAAAAAGCCCGGTTTTATTCCAAAGCTATGGAAGTAGACTTTGCTATTGTGGATAAAGCACGTGATTATTCCAAGGCTGGTGTTATTGAAAGTATGCGTTTAGTGGGTAATGTAAAGGATAAAGATGTCTTATTACCGGATGATATGATAAGTACCGGTGGCACTATTGTAAATGCTATGAAACTGCTTAAAGATCATGGAGCAAAAAATATATATGTTGCCTGTAGTTTACCATTTTTTAACGGTAATGCCAAAGAGGCGTTAAGTAAATCTCATCAGGATGGTATCTTAACTAAAGTAATTGCTACTGATGCTGTAATACATGGTAAAAAATTTATCGAAGAGCATCCCTGGTATGATGAGGTTTCAATTGCTCCGTTATTTGCAGCGGTAATTCAAAATATAAATGCCAAACGATCAGTATCTGAATTGTTACGTTAAATCAATTTGCATATTTTCAGGAATGAATTATTTGTTTGTTTTGTTTTAACGAACATGAATGAAGAAAAACAAAAAAATATAGAATTAGCGATAAAATTTTTTGAACAAGCCTATCATTTACAGATGACCGGGCACCTGGATAGGGCAATTAGATGTTATAAACGATCAATTGAATTTAATCCCAGTGCACAGGCATATACATTCTTGGGTTGGACTTATAGCTTAAAGGGACTTATGGATAAGGCGATTGAACACTGCAGGATAGCAATTCAACTTGATCCGGAATATGGAAATGCCTACAACGATATCAATATGAGCCAGCCCAAACCGCTTATGATCAATTAGCCGGAAAATATAATTAATGCCCCTGCCAACAATCTATGTAGTAGCCGCCATTATTAAAAATAGAAAGGAAAAATATTTAATTACTCAACGAATGCCTAATGCCCGATATGGAGGATATTGGGAATTTCCTGGGGGTACAGTGGAAGATGGAGAAACGCCGAACCAGGCTCTATCCCGTGAATTAAAAGAGGAATTAAATATTGACGTTAAAGTGAATGAACTGTGCTGGCATGAATCATATAATGGTAAAACGAAAGTTATAGATATCAAGTTTATAAATTGTGATATTGTACCTGAAAATCAAGAAATCCAAAAAATCGAAGTAGCCGACTACCGTTGGGTTACTGCAAATGAGTTAAATAAATATAAATTTCCTGAAGCAGATGAGGCTTTTATCCAGCATTTAACATCTTTTTGAAATTTACTATCCTCCTAAGCATTGTTTTTTAAGCGAAGGATCTATTTATTTTGCAGAATAAAATATCTTGGATTATTTTCCCGATATAAAACACCGGGATCAGCATTACACCTGTGTAGTATTTATATCGGATTTGGGATTTCGATATATTCCACATTAACATCAAAATGCTTTTTCAAATGATCACCTAATGTTTGAATGCCAAACCGTTCAGTGGCATGATGACCCGCAGCTACAAAATGAATACCCTCCTCTTTAACATAATGAAGGATATGTTCACTTACTTCCCCTGTGAGATAAAGGTCCAGCCCATCGAGCACAGCCTGTTTAACCTCTTTCTGGGCACCGCCACTGATTACACCCACATTTTTTATCTTATCCGGTCCAAAAGCAAATACGATCAGATCTTCATTTATTTTTGATC
>JARRPN010000011.1:7668-20280 GCA_037382875.1 Calditrichaceae bacterium
GTATTATTACCAACTTTTTCATGGGCATCCAGTGGGAGGTGAAATCCATATAAACTGATATCATGTTCCATCAGCAGTTTTACACGTTGTTTATATCCACCTTTATAAATCGGCCGATCAAAATTCCAAATCAATCCGTGATGAACAATAATAGCATCCGCTTTATTTTCAACAGCTTTTTCGAACAGATCGACTGAGGCACTGACTCCGGTGATAATTTTATTTATTTCAGCCTTGCCCTCAAACTGTAAACCATTCGGACAGTAATCATTAAATTCATCAACTTTTAAATATTCATGCAAATACGCGGTTAATTCGTCACGCGACAGAATCATATATTACTCTTCCTCATTTTGTGTAGCTCTGAATTCCTTTAATGCCAATTCAATGTCATCAAGTAATTGCTGATCATACAATTTACCAACCAGATCCTGGCGTGTTTTACGGCCGACTTCATAAAAATTATCCAACTCAGCCTGATCGGTTACTTCTATTTTTTGGATACCGGCCTTCATCATCGCCTCGATAGATTTTTCATTATCTTCCCGGGACAACATGGTAAGTTTTTCAAAATATTCATGCCCTTTTTCTTTTAAAATCTTCTGCTGTTCGGGCGTTAACTTTTTAAATATCCTTTTAGAAACCAGAACGGCACCGTAAGAATTGGTTAAGGGAACATCAATCATATATTTCGTTTTTGTAAACCATTGTGTTGCAATACAGGCCAGAGGTGAAGTATATACACCATCAATCATACCGGTTTGCAATGAGGTGAGCACATCCGTTAGTGATAATGGAATTGGATTAATATTAAATGCTTTAAATGTAGCTTCAGCAAGCGGATCGCCTTCCCACATCCACATTTTTATTCCCCGAAATTCCTCAACATTGTTAACCGGTTCATTAGTAAAAACATATACAAAACCTACTTCTGTCCGTCCAGCAATTGATTTATTCTGATCTTACGAAGTACGTCTTTTTCATCACCCTGTACCATACCTGCGTAAATACGAAATTTTACTTCTCCATTCGTTGCTTCCTGCACCGCCTGATTAAATTCATCCATCACAGTAATCCATGTAGAACCTTCGGGCGCAACTGTTGCAAATTTTATTATAACTGGATCACCGCTATAAGCCATGATGACAAGAATCATTACCAATAAAAGTATTTTTACTAACTTCATAAGAAAACCTACCCTGTATTAAGTGTTAAAATATATCTTCTTTTGATTTAATTAATAACTCAGCTTTACGTTTGGCAATCTGGCTGATTAAGGTCATTTCCGGAAGAATATCCACAGGCGCATCCTGAACAGTTTTTATATATTGATCAAATAATTCTTCATTCAAAACCTTAGCCGCATAATATTTTGCCATGTAGATATAAGCTAATAAGAATTTTTTCTGATTTAGTTCCAAATTTTTCTCGAAATATTCTTTTGCTTTTTGCGGATTCCCACCCATCATGATCGGTTTCATCCCCAATACAGAACCCTGATATAAATAAACAGCACCATAATAGAATGAAGGCTCTACAGCTTCAACCCGGTCCATAAACAATTGAATTTTTGGTAATTCCATTAAGGCCATGGGATTTCCCAAATCCAAATTCAGGTATCCTGCACCGGCAAATCCGGCCCAAAATAAGGGTGGTACTTTTTCATCACCATAAGAATTAACTACTTTAGAGAGTTTTTCAAAATCTGCATTTTCCGCCTCTTTAAACGCCTTGTCTTTTCGCAAGACCGTTAGAGCATAATCTCTTGCGCGCGAATAAAATACTTTTGCACGGTCGGGATCCGTATCTTCTATAAAACCGAGTGCATACCCGGAATAACCCTGGGCTAATAATAAAAGCAACTTTTCATTTTCAGGATCATTTTTCAGCAATCCTTCCACCAGTTTGAGATTGGCTGCCAGAGCCTGTTCTGCTAACTGCAAATCGGATTCTTCATAAAGAGCATTACTACTCTGCTGTAAAATGGGCTCCATTTGGCGGATTACAATCTGGTTTAAACTACAGGATGAAATACTCAGTATTAACATTAATAAAGTAATTAAACTATATTTGTTCATATTTATCTCAATATTTTTTCTATAACAAATCTGGAACTTGTTAAAAATATGTCTGCTAATTAGTTCTGGTCTTACACCAGTATTAATATCAGCTTTATCTAAAAAAAGAAAAACCTGCCACATGTGGCAGGTTATAAAATTACAAATATTTACTACATTCTGTTTATTTATCGGCTCTTGATATTTCCTGATGTACTTTTTTAATAAAAGGCGCAAAAAGATCGATCGGTACCGGAAATACTGTTGTTGAATTCTTTTCTGATCCAACTTCAACAAGGGTTTGCAGAAAACGTAATTGTAATGCTGATGGGCTTTCATCAATAATTTTTGCGGCATCTGTTAGCTTGGCAGCAGCCTGGAATTCACCTTCAGCAGCAATAATTTTAGCACGACGTTCACGTTCCGCTTCGGCCTGTTTAGCCATGGCCCGTTTCATTTCTTCAGGCAGATCGATGTGTTTCACTTCTACCAGAGATACCTTAATACCCCATGGATCGGAATGCTGATCGATAATTTCCTGGAGTCGGGTATTAATCTTATCTCGTTCCATCAACAGTTCATCTAACTCGACCTGACCAACAATACTTCGTAATGTGGTTTGGGATAATTGTGATGTGGCAAACAGAAAATTTTCAACTTCGACAACACTTTTTTCCGGATTGAGCACACGAAAATAAAGCACCGCATTCACTTGTACAGAAACATTATCTTTGGTTATAACATCCTGTGGGGGTACATCCATTACAACCGTTCGCAAACTGACTTTCACCATTCGATCGATAAATGGAATTAACAAAATAACACCGGGCCCTTTACTACCAACCAAACGGCCAAGACGGAAAATGACGCCGCGCTCGTATTCTTTCAATATACGAATTGCACTGGCAATAATTATAAGAATAATGACAATACCAAATACAGTTAGAGGCATATCCCCTCCTTGTTAAATAGCTTCAACTTTTATTGTTAAATGTTTATCATCGCATTCAATGACTTTGACTGTTTGACCTTTATTAATGTTTGAATCACTAAAAGCTTTCCAGTATTCACCATGGATAATTACAGTGCCATTTGGATCAAGCTTTTTATACACTTCACCGACTTCGCCAACCATACCCTGTTGTCCTGTCGTTGGTTTTTTGCGATGTGTCCTTACTGCCATACCTATGGCAAAAATAAAAAACAAAGTAGTAAGTGTAACAACAATCGCTATAACTTCCCAGGCAATTTGTAAATACGGCAAATCGGTATCAAAAAGCATAATACTTCCTATCACCATAGAAATGATTCCCCCGATGGTTAAAAGACCAAAACTTGGTATTTTGATTTCCAGAAGAAAAAGTACAATGGCAAAGATAATTAATAATAAACCTGCATAATTTACAGGTAAAGTCTGCATAGCATAAAGTGCAACAATCAAACTAACACCTCCAACTATACCAGGTAAAATGCTACCGGGATTATAAATTTCCAGCATGATGCCCGCCATACCGATCATCATTAAAATATAAGCAATATTCGGATTGATAATAGTATCCAGCAAGCGCTGCCGCCAGCTCATTTCATATGTAATAACAGAAGCATTACGAGTCTTTAGGGTTTTAATAGAACCAGTATCAAGTTTAATCTCTTTTCCATCCAAAACCGAAAGTAAGGAATCCACAGATGGAGCAATGTATTCAATCACATTAAGTTTTAAAGCTTCTGTTTCAGTAATATTAGCACTTTCCCTAACGGCTTTCTCAGCCCATTCAACATTACGGCCTCTGGTTTTAGCAACCGCCTTTATTTTAGCAACGGCATCATTTACGACCTTTTCCATCATGGTTTCGGTGGTCGTACTGTCCATTTCACCCGAACCACTGCCAAATACGGGATGCGCTGAACCAATATTAGTTGAGGGAGCCATTGCTGCAATATGGGCAGAATAGGTAATATACACCCCGGCTGAACCGGCACGGGAACCGCTGGGTGCTACATAAACAGCCACTGGTACATCAGAAGATTGGATTGCCTTCATAATCTGATGCATAGACTCCATTAATCCACCGGGTGTATCGAGTTCGATTAACAGTAGTTCAGCATTATCTTTTTCCGCTTTATAAATTGATTTTACAATGTACTCCGTTGCAACCGGATTAATAACACCATCAATGATAATACGATGAACAATTTTAGCGTTAGCAGAACCAATAAATAAAAGTAAAGGGATTGAAAATAGAAGAAATTTTTTCATATTTGCCGCTCTATATGAGTTAGGATTTAATCAAAAACAAAATAGAATAGTTATAGTTTCAAGTCAAGATTTTTTTAAAACAGCAAATATAAATTTGCATATCTAAAAGTCTGATCTAACCAGGTAAATCACAACTTATAGTAAAGATACTTTTACAGATTTTCCACTTTGATTAATTTGAATTTTATTTTCTCTGGCGAGCCAACCAATAGCAGCGGATAGAATAAAATCATTCGCCTTGGTTGCTGTCTTCAATTTAGCTACTGTAGAAGTATCGTTCTTTTCCAGTACCTGATAGACCTGACCGGCTGTTTTACCAATATTATTAATCATAGTCATTATCTCCTTTAATATTTATTTAAATTCGTAGTGGTATATTTACAATTTTTCCTATAAAGCAGCAGTAAAATAATTTGAGTCACTGTAGTTGTCAACTGAAAAATTTAAAAAATGAAAAGATATTTTAAATGATTTAATTGACATGTCTTTGAGTACATTTAACTTTTTATATTTTTTTCTAATAAAACTTATTATAAAATAGGCGTATCTGCATTGAACCATTTTTATTTAAATTGTATTTTGAGGCATCTATTAATATTTACCGAAAAAATCGATGAACAGAAATAAATTATTAAAACGTAATATAAAAAAATTGAATATCCGTTTGGATAAATGCAATCAAAACAGCAATAAATTATCCTGGATTCGACTAGCCATTATAATATCAGGATTTTTAATTACAGTACTTGCCTTATTTTTTTCAAATGAATTATTGAGCGGCATCGCAATTTTTATCTTTCTCTTTGTTTTCACCTTTGCCAGTTATGTTCATAAGAAAATAAAGCTATCTATTAAAAGATATAAACTCTGGTTATCAATTAAGACAGAGCATTTAAATCGCGCCATTCTGCACTGGACTGATATCCCCGTAAAAAACTATACATTAAATACGCATCATCCATTTGCCGTTGACTTAGACATTATCGGTGAAAAATCATTACATCGTCTTATTGATAATACAACTTCAAAAAATGCCAGCGATCGATTGCTTTCATGGCTGTTAGAACAAAATCCTGATCCGGATCTTATAAATAGAAGACAAGAATTAGTATCAGAACTAATTTCATTACACAGTTTTCGTGATACGTTATCATATCAATCAAAAATTGTATCTGAACAAGAGTTTGACGGCAATAAATTTTTATCATGGTTAAACAAAGAAAATAAAACTATCCCGGGTAGATTATTTTTTTATGGTTTGATCAGCCTGGCATCGGTGAATATTGTTTTATTTGTTCTGAATTCGATGGGTTTGATTCCAACATATTACACTATCAGTTTTACATTATATATTTTGTTATTTATCTCAAAAATTAAATTTATTGGTAGTATATTTTGGGAGGCTATTGATTTAGATGATGAAATTCATAAAGTCTCACGCAATTTTTTATTTTTGGAAAGGTATCCGTTTTTAAAAAATAGCCTGATTTCAGAATTATTAAATCCAATTCGTAAGGCTACTTCCAAACCTTCAATCATATTAAGACGTTTACGCATACTTATAAGTTTATTCGGATTCAGTTCAAATATTATTATCAAGATTCTTCTGAATATCGTACTTCCGGTTGATTATATTTTAGCCGAAATATTTTTAAGAAACAAAGAGAAAATTAAGAAACAAATACCCGAATGGCTTGACTGTTGGTACGAGCTTGAAGCTTTGAGCGCTTTGGCAAATTATGCCTGGTTGAATCCGGAATATGTGTTCCCGGAGTTTAATACAGATAAAAGTCTTCTAAATGCACTGCAATTAGGACATCCACTCATTAAAAAAGAGACAAAGCAGACAAATGATTTTCATCTTGATAAGATTGGCGATATTATATTAATAACCGGATCGAATATGTCAGGTAAAAGTACTTTTTTACGGACAATCGGAATAAATATTTGTCTAGCTCAAGCTGGCTCTGCAGTTAATGCAAAGGCAATGACACTTCAGTTTATGCGATTATATACCTGTATTAAAATCGATGACAACTTAGCTGAAGGACTTTCCTATTTTTATGCCGAAGTAAAACGATTAAAACAAATGCTGCTTGAGTTAAAATCTTCTGATGAATATCCACTTTTTTATCTGATTGATGAAATTTATAAAGGGACTAATAACCAAGAGCGTCTGGCTGGAAGCAGAGCATTAATAAAAGCACTAAGTGATAAATTCGGAGCCGGTGTTGTAAGTACACATGATTTGGAATTGACCGGATTGGAAACTGAAATGAAAACGTTACAAAATTTTCATTTTCAGGAACATATTGAAAAAGGTAAAATGGTATTTGATTTCAAATTACGCAAAGGTCCCTGCCCAACAACCAATGCATTAATTATAATGAAAAATGAAGGCTTACCGACTTAATTCATCTTACTCATAATCACAATCTAAAATACGCCCTGATACATACCCCCTTCAACCTGAATGGTTGCCCCGGTTAAATAAGATGCTTTATCCGAAGCCAAAAAAGTAATTAATCCTGCAAGGTCGTCAGGTACTCCTATTCGACGCAGGGGAATTTTATCATTCCATTGGTTTAAAACATCTTCACGTTTTGTACCAGCATCAACCTTTGTCCTAATGATACGCTCTAGCCCATCGGTTAAATGATAACCTGGAGCTACATTATTTATTGTAATTCCTAATGGACCTAATTCTGCTGCCAGCGTTTTTGCTAGTCCTACAACTCCCAGACGCAATGAATTGGAATAAATGAGATTTTCGATTGGAGCCTTAACTGACACAGAAGTGATATTAATAATTCGGCCCCATTTATTTTTTTGCATCGTTGGAATAACGGCTTTAATGGAGCGAACTACACTCATAAATGTGTTATCAAACCAGGTATGCCATTCTTCATCATCAGTATCAATGAACGGTTTAACTGGTGGACCACCACCGTTCGTAACCAGAATATCAATTTTTTCCCATTTACCAACCACTGCCTTGATAAAGTTTTCAATATCTACTTTGTTTCCGACATCGACGACTTGTGTCAGAACTTCACTACCTGTTTTAGTTTTTATGTCTTCCCTCGTCTGCTCAAGATTTTGCTTATTTCTCGAGCAAATAGCAAGTTTACATCCTTCATCAGCTAAACTCACCGCAGCTGCTTTACCAAGACCTTTACTGGCGGCAAAGACCACTGCTATTTTATCGTTTAAATTTAAATTCATCAGGTACTCCATCTTGTTTTTAGTGATAAACTATAGCTGATAAAAATAAAATCCAAAAATCTTTGCAACAATTATATATAGTGCAATAAATATAAGAATTATTGAGTTACTCATTTATCATTATTAAAAATGACATTGATGATTTAAACAAAATAGTTTAATTTATTCCGCAATTATTATTATGAGGTATATGGATTATTATGAGAATTATTTCTTGGAATGTAAACGGTATCCGGGCCGCTATTCGTAATGGATTTAAAGATTGGCTAGAATCAGAAACTGCCGACATTATATGCCTTCAGGAAGTGAAGGCAAACAAAGAACAATTTATTGACAATTTTGGTGCAACAGATTCTCTTCATATTACTTGGAATGAAGCACATAAGGCTGGATATAGTGGTGTAGCCACGTTAAATAAGAAACAACCCATATCAACTCAATTAGGTTTTGACATTGAGGAATTTGATAGTGAAGGACGGATTATATTACAGGAATATGATAAATTTTATTTATACAATATCTATTTCCCAAATGGTCAACGCGATCAGGAAAGACTAAACTATAAAATGCGTTTTTATGATGCTTTTCTGCAACATGCTGAAAATTTACGCAAAACAGGAAAAGCAGTTATTGCCTGTGGAGATTATAATACAGCACATAAGGAAATCGATTTAAAGAATCCAAAAGCGAATGAGAAGAACTCAGGTTTTTTACCCATTGAACGAGCCTGGATGGATAAATTGGTTGAGACAGGATATGTGGATACATTTCGCATGTTTAACCAGGAACCGGAACAATATTCATGGTGGACTTATAGAATGAATGCAAGAAGCCGTAATATTGGTTGGCGCATTGATTATTTTTTTATCAATGAGGAACATAAGGATTTAATAAAAAATGCCTTCATTTTGCAGGATGTAACGGGTTCGGATCATTGTCCTATTGGCATCGAATTAAAAATTTAATTTTTGTAAATACTTGATCTTATCTTAATTTTATTAAATTATGTCCGAACCTATTGAGTGTTTTAAATCACAATAGAGTTTCAGATATTTAATAAAATAGGCTCTGTTCACACAGGAGGTCCCATTAATGTTTAAAAAATATTTTATCTTATTATCCATGATTATTTTGTGGCAATGTTCTCTTCCAGAAATTGAAGATGTGACACCGCCAGAGGTTGTAGTCGCTTATCCTTATGATGGTGCTGTAGTATCCGCACCTGTTGATGTTCGAATTTCTGCCTCTGATGATGAAGAAGTGACAGAAGTATGGTATTATCTTGATGGCATGGCAAGTTCTTCCGTGACAGATGCTCCATATGAAATTCAACTAAATCCTGCAGGATTAGAAAGAAAAGTAGAACATCATTTACAGGCTGCAGCAAAAGATAAAGAAGGTAATATTGGATACTCTGATTACATTATTTTCACTGTTGCTGAAACTCAGGACATTATTGATCCGACTGTCACAATCGTAAATCCACAAACTGGACAGGTTGTGGAAGGAATGGTGGATATTGTGGCGGATGCTGAAGATGAACGATCAATTCAAAAAGTCGCATTTTATATCAATGGTGATTCTGTTGGGTTAAGCAGTGCATATCCATATATTTACCAGTGGAACACATCCAATTATTCAGATTCAACAGAACATTCGATTTACGTTAAAGCCTGGGATGGCGGTAACAACACAGCCACTTCTGAAGTTATTACTGTAACTGTATATCCAAGAACTGGTCCAGCTGGTGATGATATTAATCCGACTGCTCTCTTCTTGTACCCTAGCGATGGATCAACAGTAGCAGGTACTGTTAGAATTGCACTCGATATCGCTGATAATGATTCTTTGGCTAAGATAGAACTTTATGTAGATGGAGAACTTGAAACGAGTGAAGTGAATCCATCTTCTCCATGGATTTATAACTGGGATACGGCCGACAAAGCTGATTCATTAAGTCATAATTTATATGTAAAAGTTTATGATGGAGCAGGTAATATTGGCACAACTCAAAGAAATGTTACTATATTTTCAGATATTGGCTCTTCTGATCCTGACGTCATTGATCCAGTAGCTTTAATTCTTTACCCTCTGGCTGGTACAACCATTTCAGGTACCATACCAGTTTCAGTAGATTTATTTGATAATATTAGGGTAACCAGAGTTGAATTTTACGTTGATGGTCAACTCGTAAACAGTACAAATAATCCATCTATCCCTTGGACATTTAATTGGGATAGTACACCACAGGCAGGTGGAGAATTGCATTCAATTTATATAAAGGCGTATGACTCTGCTGGCAATATTGGTACTTCAGCACTATTGACCTTGACAGTCAACTAAAATAAAAAAGCCTCTCATCGAGAGGCTTTTTTTAGTCATTATCGATATCCACCCTAAAAGATCCATAGACAGGACAATGATCTGAAATTTGCTGATAATAGTCCGGGATAGAATCACCAATATATTCAAATGCACCTTCAGCACACATCCCACCTACCTTCGTACTATTTTCAATAAATTCGATCTTAGCATCGTTAGAAATAAAAATATGATCGATAAACGATCCTTCTATCCGTTCAACTTTATAATTGGGTTGCCAGTAATCAGAAAATCCTTCACCTAATTCTTTTGTAGCTCTATAAAAACCGGAATGCTGCATAATAGTGTCAAATTCAGCAGTTCTAAGCTTTGATACATTATTAAAATCGCCTAACAGAATGATGTCACTATCATTTGTTTCTTTGGGCAGATTGGTCAAAATATCATCTAAAACAGCCCATTGTTTTTTTCTTAAATCCCAACCACGGGGTGAAGCCTTTAAATGAACAACGATGGCATGAAAATCAAATCCTGATGGCAGTGCTTTAAAATAAACGCCTAAAGCCGGTCGTAGACGTGAATCATTGCTTAAAGCAACCTGCATATAGGTTTTAGGTTTACCGATAGATCGCAAGGCTGTAGAATCATAAAGAAAACCAACTTTCTGATCACCACCTGAGAGCGAATAAATAAATTTGAACTGTTGTCCCAGATATTTTTTGGCAGAATCAGCAAACATTTGTGGATCGACAATTTCCTCTACACCGAGTAATTCAATATCAAGTTTCTTAAGCAAATCAAAGAGTGCTTTCATATTGGTTGATTCACCTTGCGGTGGATAGTGCAAGTTTATGCCATACTGCTTCATCATATCGCCATCATCTTTACAAGGAAACCATTCAATGTTAAACGTTCCGATTTCAATTATCTTTTCTTTTCCAGAATAATTTGTTTGGCAGGAACTGAAAGTTATTATACAGGTTACTATCCAAATTATTGCAGGTATTTTTATCTTGATTCGCGTTGTAAGATCCTTAATTTTTTAAGGCAACTTCAATTTGGCTAAATTAGTTAAAATAAGCTGATAGCGCTCATCAATTGCCTTTTCTTGCTCTGAACGGAAAAATAAATTATACACATGATCATATTTTCCCGAAATCAGGTTTATTCTAAGAGGCGCTTCACTAAAAGCACAGATATAAGCACAGATTTTGTCAGGTTGTTTATTCAAATCAATAATCAAATCGAAATTTTGTGATCGCAATTCATCAAGATATCTTTCATTAGGCACCCCCAACCAGTTCTGTTCATGCAACCGTAAATCCTTAATCTGAAATGTAGAAATTTTTGCCTTCTGAAATATCTGATTCAATCCATTAATAAAATCCCGATATTCAGTTTTATCTTTACATTCTGCCGGTAATATTAAAAGTACTTTTTTTATAGTACCAATCTTTGCTGGATAATCACATAGATCTTCATTGCTCTTGAAATAATTCAACCTAAAATTGAGATATTTGCTAAGCATTAAATTCTTAAATTGTTTAACCAATTCACTTCTCCCTTTTTCGGGATTTAAGATTTTTTAAATAACTTTTTAACTTTAATTCTCTACCGTTTTCTGATGGCTTGTAAAAAATTTTATCTTTGATTTCTTCTGGCAAATATATTTGTTCTACAAAATGATTCTCAAAATCATGCGGATATTTATAATCGCCGCCATAATTAAGATTTTTCATTAGTTGCGTTGGTGCATTTCGCAAATGTAGTGGAATCTGTAGCAAACCGCTTGTTCGAACCTCTTCTGCTGCGGTATCAATAGCAAGGTAAGCCGCATTGCTTTTGGGAACACTCGCCAGATATGAAGTCACCTGGGATAAGATAATTCGTGCCTCAGGCATACCTATATTTTTTACAGCGTCAAAACCTGCATTGGCTAAAGATAAAGCATACGGTTCAGCATTGCCAATATCCTCTGAAGCTAAAATAATTAATCGACGAGCAATAAATGTAGGATCCTCTCCGCCTTCTAACATACGTGCCAACCAGTACACTGCCCCATTGGGATCGCTACCACGTACACTTTTAATAAAAGCTGAAATAGTATCGTAATGATATTCGCCTTTCTTATCATAATAAAGAGGGTTCTGCTCTAAAGCCCGTTTGATTAAATCTTCATCAATAACACATTTTTTTCCATCTTTTTTTGAAAGATGAAAGGTGATTTCCAGAATATTCAATAATTTTCTGGCATCACCGGAACTATATAGAATTAAAGCTTTTTCATCTTTAATCTGAATTGAAAACTGTTTAAGTAAAACATCGTTTTTAACTGCCCTTTTAATGATTTTAGCTAAATCATCTCCTGTTAGCATCTCAAGTTTTAACACCTGGCATCGAGAAAGCAAAGGAGAAATTACTTCAAAACTGGGATTCTCAGTTGTGGCTCCAATTAACACAATTAGGCCTTCTTCTACCGCATGGAGTAGAGCATCCTGCTGGGCTTTGTTGAATCGGTGAATTTCATCTATAAATAAAATCGTGTGTTTATTGTAATAGCCTATATGTTCGCGTGCTCTATCAATAATCTCGCGGACTTCTTTTACTCCCGAAGCAACTGCAGATATTGAACTAAAATTATAATCCGCTTCTGATGCAATTACGCGGGCAATAGTCGTCTTTCCTACTCCCGGTGGTCCCCAAAGAATGAGTGATGGCAAAAATCCTGATTTAATTTGTTTGTATAAAGCC
>JARRPN010000012.1:0-14111 GCA_037382875.1 Calditrichaceae bacterium
GAAGAAGGAAAAATAAAAATTCTTAAGGACGAACATTCAAAATCAAAGATATCGGCTTCAAGTTCTTCAATTGAAAATATTAAAACACAAATTAAAAATATAGTTAAAAAACAATAAAATACTTATGATATACATTATTAACAGATTGTTTCTTTAAATTTTACGCCTATTACAGGGGGAATAATGTCAACTTATTTAAATAAAAATTTTTACATAATTCTTATACTTGCACTTCTTATTAGTCTTAATACATCTTTAGCACAAACCGGAAATAATGCATTTGTATTTAACGGAACTACCAGCCAGATATATATTTATGATGGCTCTCCAGTAAACAGCGATGCAAATCAGGATGGTTTTCAGTTTTTTAATAGTGATGCTGCCAATAATAAAATAACTTTACAGGCATGGATTTACCTTTTAGGTGACACACCTTCAGATGTTGAAGTTCCCATTGTTTATCGTTCAGTGGATGGTGGTACTACCTTTTCCCTTTATCTAAAAAATAATCAGGGATATTTTACTGTTGGTAATTCTGATCCGGTAGTCACACCAGAATTTAATGCTTTCGGCTGGATTGCATTAACCGGTACTTACGATGGAAATACTCTTAAAATATATTTGAATGGCGAGCTGGCAGAACCATATTTGACCTATTCGGTTAGTCCCGGTTATTCGACAACAAATCAAAGTGGTTTATTTATCGGGAAAAATGAAAATGCTGCTTTTAAAGGATTGATTGATGAATTTAGAATTTTTGATACGGCTCTGGGCGCTAATAATATTAATAATTCGGGAGGCAATGGCAATCCGGCAGAATCATTTCCCTCATCATTATCAGATTACCTGAAAGGTCAATGGTCTTTTAATGAAATCAATCCCGTTGATGGATTATTAAATGATATGTCAGAGTATCGCAATCATTTAATTGTCAATGATATTACCGAGATTTATCCCAGCAAAAATTTACCATTTCTTGTTGTCACTTCTACTTTAGATGATCCGAATGCTGATCCCGGTGATGGGAATGCTACCTCAATCAACGGTGATGTAACCTTAAGATCAGCTATTGAAGAATCGAATGCCCTTGCTGATCAGCAGACTGTTTATTTCTATATAAAGGAGACCGAACCTGTCATTCAACCTTTAAGTCCACTCCCTATAATAACCGAACCAGTTATATTGGATGGTACCTTCCAGAGTGACTATGCGGGTTCACCCATTGTCCAGGTTGATGGCCCATTTGCAGGATTAACCATTAGTGGTGGTGGCAGTATTGTGAAGGGACTTGATCTGAATAATTCATCAGATTTTAGTCTAACATTATTATCCGTCGGCAACAATACGATTGAAGCAAACCGGATATCTGGAATATCAATGAGCTCTGCGGCCAATTTTATAAATAATAATACCTTATCAAATTCATTCAGTAACGGATTGCAGATCAACGCCGGTGCAATCGATAATCAGATTGGCGTTGTTTCGGGTAATACAATTATTAATAACAGTGGTTATGGCATATCCCTAAACGATGCTGATGGAAACTCTATTTTGAATAATTCCATCGAATCAAATACTTCTGGTGGTATTATGATTTCCAATAGTACCATCACATTAATAGAGAATTCTATCAGCAATAATTCGGGTCCAGGGATTATTTTAAACGGATATAACAGCAATCCTATCACTGAAAATGAGGTGTTTAGAAATTCCGGACATGGCCTGATAATAAATGGCGATGATAACTCAATTATTAGTAATTCGATTAACAATAACAGTGCATCCGGTGTATTTGTTGAATCCGGAAACAATAATTCAATTTTATATAATTCTATTTTTGATAATACTGATCCCGGAATTCAGCTGAATCCGCCAGCTAATAATTCACTGGGCTATCCTGTACTGGATATATTCTATTCCTGGCAGGACGAGACTGCCCTGCCGGAAATAAAAGGCGGTACTGCAATTCATGGCGTTTTAACTGCCACACCGGAAGAGAATTATAGGATTCAGTTTTTCGCTAATGCCAACTCAACCAATCGTGAGGGAAAACGTTATCTGGGAGAAATTGATGTCAGTACCGATCTTGCCGGCAATGCAGACTTTCTGGCTAATTTTAAAGATGTCATTGTCGATGCCGGTGAATTCGTTAGTGCTACCGCTACAAGCCTGGATGTATTGAATAATACCTTGAGTACCTCGGAATTTTCTTCATCCATTGCAATGAGCACAGAAGAAGGTAATCATTACCGGGTTAATACTACGCTAGCTGGTATTCCTTTGCATTGGAAAGACGGCGAAGGTGATTACGAGATTGCCCCATCCATGGTGGCACAAGGTTTTGATGATGAAGTAGAAATCGGATTTAATACCTGGAGTGCTCTGCAGCAGCTCACCTATACCCGTAAATATTTATCTGATTCAGAGCAATTTGGCGGGAATGCGGATGGTGTCAATAATGTGGTCTGGATAGCAGATTCTACAGACTGGGTCGATCAAGTTCAGGCACCAACTAATGTTGCTGCGATTACCCGTGTTCGGTACAATGCCTTCACCGGTGAAATGATTGATGTGGATATGGCTTTCAATGGTGATCCTGTTTCTCTTACTGGACGTGGTCATTATGAATGGGCCAGTGACGGATCGGCTGATAAATTGAACATACAAAATACGGCTACGCATGAAGCCGGGCATTATTCAGGTTTAGCAGATCTTTATAATCCTGGTGATTTCAATTATATACTGGAAATGATGAATAATAATCAGCTGGCTACCATGTACGGCCGGATTGATATTGGCGAATCATATAAGGAAACTTTACATCCGGATAGTTACAGTGATCAATTGGAAGTTTTACAATATGATATCGGTGGCATCAATTTTATTTACGGTAATCTGGGTGATGTGTATTATGATATTGTCCTCGTGTTCGATGGTTCAACAAATTTTACATCAACCGATGTACTCAATGGCTTTGAACCATCTAAAAATGCCGCAGCTGAACTTATCTCCAAATTGAGAATGGGTGACCGGATAGGCTGGATAAACGGATCAAATGTAGAACCTATCGGCAATGATTATTCTTCAAAATATAACAATATCGATTTATTGGAACCAGATCCAACCGGCAATCTTGCTGACCGAATTACAGCGGCAACTGATTTATTTTCGACCTCACCGCCGTCATCCAATAAAAAAATAATTATTTTGTTCAGTGCGGGTGAAGTATCACCTATTTCCCTGATAACTGATCTGAATTTTGATCCGGGTATTCGCATATTTACACTTGGATTTGAGGAAATAAATGAGGGACAGGATTTGATGAGCTGGCTGGCTGATCAAACAGGTGGTGAATATTACCAAATGGCAAGTTCCACGGAAATTTCAACAGCCACCAATATTATTTGGTTGCGTCTGCTTGGTCTGCAAATATCCTATCTTTCCGAAGAGATCAATAGTGAATTGTTCTCAGGCGCTTTACCATGGCAAGGTGGTTTAGCCTGGCAGGGAGCACTGGCATGGCAGGGTGCATTATCATGGCAGGGAGCACTTCCCTGGCAAGGTGCATTATCGTGGCAGGGGGCACTTCCCTGGCAAGGTGCATTATCGTGGCAGGGGGCTTTAGCATGGCAGGGCGGAACACTGACATGGCACTGGCATGGCAAGGTAGTGAGTATGAATTAGTACCATTACCTCCAGGTGTGATCGTTTCAGATCCGTATAATTTGCCACCGGGTGCCATTACCGAAGATAATTATGATGATCCTGATAATGCTGGTTACGAAATTGAATTCTTTGACGGCTACGATGATCATTATCCGTTCAAATATTTCCGGATCAATAATCCGGGATTGGGGGGATGGACCTATGCAATCATTGAGAATGAACCGCCGCCTGCCGATGAAACAGAACCTCTTAGAGTCTATATGGCTAATGAGTCAGACCTGGTTCTGGATTTTAAATCAGACAGGGAACGCTATACATTATCTAAAGATCAGTATGGCCAACCGGAACCGGTTTTTGTGAATTTGGAAGCCAGATTATTACAGGGTGGTGAAACAAGTGGACTGGAAGATCATACGAAAACCGTTGGCGAACCGGTAAATGATGCTATCATTGGTGTTCAGGTCACAGCACCGGATAGCCAGATTAGTGTTGCCTTTATGCAACTCGTTGGAGATGGCATTTACACACTTGGGCTGGAAACTACTCTACTTGGAAATTATGATATCAAAGTTATAGCATCGGATAATGTACCAAATGAAAGTTATAATAACAGTCAGTATATCATCACAACAGAGCATTCATTTTACATTTCACCATTCGCTGAGCCGACTGAATTAACCGGACAGTTATATATTCAGTATGCTAAAGATATACTGGAAGATATCATGATGGAATACTGCCCGTCCAAACAGGAATGCAGCCTGGATAAAAATACAAGTAAAGATTTAGACAATGCTATTTCATTGATTACAACAGCCTTAAATTACTTTGAATCAGATGGTAATCATTTGAAAATCCGTAAAGGTTTGAGTTTTTATGATAATATGACCGCCGCTGTAAATGATATCTATTCTTATCTCAGTGTGGCCGAATTCGGCGATGATATCGATCAGGCCATCCATTATCTCAAGGAAGGATCGTACAAATTAGCTGTGATTGCAAGAGATGAGGCTGAAGCCTACGATTGCCAGGATTCTAACTGTGAGGAATTATTAAAGAATACGAATAGTGAGCTGGGTAAGGCCTGGCTCGATTCCAAACAGAGTAATTATGTTTATGTCTTCAACCATCTGACCAATGCCTGGAAATTTGCAATGAATATTATGGGAGCAAATTTGAAGAAGCAAGCGTTCGATAATTATTCTGAAGAGACAAATCTTCCGAAAAAATTCAAACTGGAGCAGAATTACCCGAATCCGTTCAATCCATCGACAAGAATTAATTATCAGCTACCGGAAAAGAAACATGTATCCCTGAAAATCTATGATATTCAGGGCAATCTGGTTGCTTCACTTGTAGATAAAGATATGGATGCCGGCTATCATACTATTGAATGGAATGCCAGTGGATATGCAAGCGGTGTTTATTTTTATCGAATAAAAACCGGTTCATATGTCGCGACAAAGCGACTACTATTATTGAAGTAAAGTCTTTCAGCCCCTGGTTTTAAATGAAGATCAGGGGCTGTTTTTATCTTCGGGAATAAAAAAATCAAAATTATGATTTAAGTAACACATTATAGTTACATTTGGATTGAAATTATGAACAGAGTTATTCTGTTAATTTTTTATTCTATCATTTTATCTGTTTCTCAGCTTTATTCTCAGCAGCATATTTCATTTAATCATCTGTCTGATGTTGATGGATTATCACAAAGTTCGGTAACCTGTATCTTCCAGGACAGCAAGGGATTCATGTGGTTTGGAACCCAGGATGGTCTTAATAAATATGATGGCTATAAATTTAAAATATTTAAGAATGATCCAACAGATAGAACAAGTTTATCTGAAAATTTTATTTTCTCTATCTATGAAAATCCTTCAGGCCAACTCTATTTTGAAACCCAGGGCGGAATTCTGCACCAATACAATGCCAGATCAGAATCATTTAAAGTAGTAAATAAAGATAGCGTTAATCTGATTCATGCCAGGATGAGCACGGTTGGTGCTATGCTGCAGGAATCTGATAGTGTTCTATGGACCGGAGGTCTAAGTCGCGGAACAGGTTTAAAGCGCACTGATATAAAAACCGGGCAAACAATTGTTTACAAAAATGATCCGAATGATCCTTCCAGTTTAAGTAATGACAAAGTCTATTCTATCTATCGTGACCGATCGGGGAATCTATGGATTGGCACTTTTAACGGATTGGATCGGTTTGATGAATCCTCCGGGAAATTTATTCATTATCGAAATGATCCTGATAATCCAAACAGTCTGCCGGATAACTGGGTCTGGCCAATTTATGAGGACTCTCATGGTAATTTATGGATAGGAACTGTAAAAGGAGGATTATCGCGGTTTGATCCAGAGTCAAATACATTTAATAATTTTAAAAATGATCCCAATGATCCGGCAAGTTTAAGCAGTAATTTCATTTTTTCAATTTTTGAAGACCGATCGGGTATGTTATGGTTTGGCACTAATTTAGGCGGTATCAATTATTTCCATCCGCTGGCCAATTCATTCGAGCATTATCAACATGATTCTGATAGTAAAAATAGTCTTAACGATGATGTTGTCAATTCGATGCTTGTCGCTAAAAATGGAATATACTGGATTGGTACGAATGAAGGCGGATTAAATAGATTTAATCATAAACAAAAGTTATTTAAAAGCTATATGCACAATCCAAAAAATTCTAACAGTCTAACCAGTAATGCTATACAATCATTACTGGAAGATAAATCAGGGATTCTATGGATTGGTACGTTTAACAGTGGACTCAACGCATTCGATCGGAAAAGTGGTTTATTCACACATTATATGCATAATCCCAAGGATACAAATTCGATTACAGATGACCGGATATATGCAATGGCCGAAGATGAAAATGGATATATCTGGATTGGAACCTATGCTGGTGGATTAAACAGATTAGATAAAAAATCAGGTCAGATTATCAGTTTTCGCCATAGTGATGAGGATTCAACATCTCTGAGCTCGGATGCTACCTGGTCATTGGGAATGGATGGATCGGGGAAATTATGGATCGGAACTTTTGGGGGTGGGGCCAATCTCTTTAATCCGGATAATCAGACCTTTCGCCATTATAAAAACAATCCTGAGGATTCAACAAGTATTATCGATAATAATGTCATTCGGGTCTTTAAAGATAGTAAAGATAATTTGTGGTTTGGTACAACCAAGGGTTTCAGTAAATATATTAAGGGCTCTGATCATTTCAAGAATTACACGGAAAAGGATGGCCTGGCTAACAGTTATGTTTATGGTATTGTTGAGGATGATAATGGTAATTTATGGTTAAGTACCAACAACGGGCTATCAAAATTCAATCCGGAAAAAGAAACCTTTAAAAATTATTATTTTAAAGACGGTTTGCAGGGGAACGAATTCAACCATAACGCTTTTGCCAAAGATGACATCACCGGTAATCTTCTTTTCGGGGGCTCCAACGGATTTAATGTGTTTAATCCTGCAGATCTGAAAGAGAATACCTATGTACCGCCTGTCGAGTTTACCGGTTACATCCGTTATAATACAGGTGATGAAGAGGGCAAACCCATTGTTGAAAAAGGAATATCTGATAAGGACACTATTTATCTGACATATAGAGATAACATTATTAAGCTGGAATTCTCTGCGCTGAGTTATTACAACAATCTGGAGAACCAGTACCGATATCAGTTGGAAGGATTTAATGATAACTGGATTCAGCTTGGTAATAATCATACAGTAACTTTTACAAATTTATCACCGGGTGAGTATCGGTTACAAGTGGCCGGCTCGAATAATGATGGTATCTGGAATGAAGCAGGGGCCTCATTGATGATCGTCGTATCACCGCCCTGGTGGAAAACCAATCTCGCTATCGGATTTTATTTTATAGCTGTTTTTAGCATATTATTTGGTTTGCGACGATATGAAATTAATCGTCGAGAGCAGAAGGCGCAGATCCGAGAATCCGCCTTACGCATTAAAGCGACCGAAGCGGAAAAACGAGCACTGGAAATTGAAAACGAACGCAAAACTGAAGAGCTTGAGCAGGCCAGGCAGTTACAGCTATCCATGTTGCCGAAGGAACTGCCGACTTTACCGGATCTGGAAATTGCTGCATTTATGCGCACCGCTACAGAAGTTGGCGGAGATTATTATGATTTTATTGTCGAGGAAAACGGCACACTCAATGTTGCCTTCGGTGATGCCACCGGACATGGTCTTCAGGCTGGCACTATGGTAACATTAATGAAAGGTTTATTCACCTCTGATTCGACAAAATTTGGTATTCAGGAATTTATGAGTCATTGTAACCAGGTGCTAAAAAGTGTAAATGTCGGCAGAATACTTATGTCATTTAGTTATTTAAAAATTCATAATAAAAAACTTCAGATTACCAGCGGAGGCATGCCGCCTATATATTATTATCATAAAGATACTAATAAATTGGAAGAAATTATGGTTCAGGGTATGCCCCTGAGAGCTATGCGTAATGCACAACATAATGTTGTTGAAAAAGACTTAAAGAGCGGTGATACTATTTTATTACTTACAGATGGATTACCTGAACTTATGAATGGCAACAAAGAAATGTTTGATTACTCACGTATCAAGGAACATTTTATCAGAATTGTTGAAAGTCCTCCACAAACAATTATAGAAAAACTGGTTGAAGCCGGTGATAACTGGATGAATGGCGGTACACAGGAAGATGACATATCCTTTGTAGCAATCCGTGTAAAATAAAAACAGATTTTCCGGTAGAAAATTATATTCTTTTTAATTACCTTTCTTGCATGAAATTTGAAAAATCTTTGATTGCAGGTATTCTTCTCAAACGATATAAGCGTTTTCTGGTTGATGTTAAACTGGAAAACGGTCAATTTACGACTGCCCATTGTCCAAATTCAGGCAGCATGAAAACCTGTAAAGAACCGGGTTGGAAAGTCCTGGTATCTGAAAGTGACAATCCAAAACGTAAATTAAAATATACCTGGGAAATGGTTCATAACGGTAAATGCTGGATTGGTATTAATACACAAATTCCCAATAAAATTGCAATGGAAGCCATTCAAAATAACGTGATTCCAGAATTAAGCGGATATGAAAAAATTCAAGCAGAAGTTAAATATGGCCAGAACAGCCGGATTGATATTTTATTAAGCGGGGATAAAGGTATCTGCTATGTCGAGGTAAAAAATGTTACCCTGGTTGAAGCGGATGGATTTTATAAATTTCCGGATGCGGTGACTGAGCGGGGACGTAAACATTTGTATGAATTATTGGAAATGGTCAAAACGGGCCATCGTGCTGTCATGTTATATGTAGTCCAACGGAGCGATGGAACAACCTTTAAACCCGCAGACCATATTGATCCTAAATATGCTTCAGCATTAAAAGAAGTTCATCAGCAGGGTGTCGAGATTTTAGTTTATCAGGCTGATGTTTCGCCGACAGAAATAATTTTGAATAAATCCATTCCCTTTTCACTTGAATAATCAATGAATAAGTCAATAAAACTATCAGAAAAATTTAAGCGCATTCAAGAGAATTTATATTTTGTACTCGTAGAACCGGAAAATCCCGGTAATGTTGGGGCAACTGCCCGGGCTTTGAAAACCAGTGGATTTAAAAATCTAATTCTTATTAATTATTCTGAGTTGGATCATCCTGAATTGCGGATGATGGCACACCGATCACTTGATATTGTCAAAAATGCTCAAATGTACTACTCACTTAATGAGGCTATCAGTAATATGCGACTCACAGTGGCGACTACCATGCGTAAACGCTACTTTAAATTTCCGTTTTATAATCCAAAGGAATTATGTGAGAACTTTTTACCTGTAGCTCTGCATCATCCAATCGCAATTGTTTTTGGCCGTGAACGCACCGGTTTAACCAATGATGAACTATTGCAATGCCAGTTACATTCAACCATAAAAACAGCTACCCAGAATCCTGCATTGAATCTCTCCCAGGCTGTAATGATTTATGCCCATACTTTTTTTCTGAATATGAATCAAATTGAACCCGATTATATATATGATTATGCGACCCAATATGAAATTGAAAAGTATTATGACCATTTATTGAATGCATTGAAAATGGTAAACTTTGTTCCTCGTGATGGCTATGAAGAATTTATAACCCGCGTACGCAGGTTTATTGGACGATCCAATGCAGAATCAAGGGATATTCGTTTATTACATAAATTGCTTCAAATATTTGAAACCAGAATTAAGGATTTGGAAGAATCATCAGATCAAAAACCAAAAAAAGAAATATTTTAACGAATCATTTTTAAACTAATGATAATATTTGTAAATTCTGATAAATATAAAATTTAATAGAGGGGATGCCAATGGAAAAGCTGCCAAATACACCTGGAGAAATATTACAACGTTCCATTGAACTGGAAAAAGAAGGATATGCATATTATATAGAATCGGCCCAAAAAATAAGTAATTCAGTCGGTAAACGCATGCTTGAGCGCCTAGCACAGGATGAGAAGAATCATATCCAGCGATTCACAGAATTATATAATGCATTTGCCGATGGACGTGTTGATAAAATTGAGGTGATTAAACTTGAGCCTACTACTTTCGAAGACGTTTTTAATCGTTTAAAAGAACAACTGGAAGGCGCAGTTGATGAACTGGGGACTTCAGGTGTAGATGATGCAGAAATCATTGAAATGGCCCTAGATCTTGAAAATACGACAAAATTTTTCTATAAAGAAGCTGCAAAAAATAATACAGATCCCAAGATCAAAGAGTTTTATATAATCCTAGCAAATGAAGAACAGGCGCATTATGATGCTCTTCAAAAAGCTCTTGAATTTCTGGATGATCCTTCTCTGTTTTTCGGTATGCAGGGAAAATTATAGATATTATTTTATGATGCTTTTTTACACTAAGGCACATAGACCACTAAGATTAGAATTGTTTTTATAAGGCGTGATTTAAGCGGCTTAGTGTGGACTCGCCAACCTAATCTAACCAATCGGCTATAAACACGTTCGTATCCCGCGGTTTACGATTAAACCGGTTTGAGTCAAAAACCAGTTTCTTGCCATCTTGAGTAAACATTGGGAAACCATCAAATCCATCAAAAAATGTAATTTGTTCCAATCCGCTGCCGTCTTCATTTATCATCCATAGATTAAAGTCCGGATTACGCGGGTTTTTACTTTTCAATTTCGAGCAGAAAATAATGCGGTTATTATCCGGATGATAGAATGGAGCAAAATTAGCATATTCATTATGCGTGATCTGTCTATGATCAGTTCCATCCGCATTCATAACCATAATCTGGAAATTGGAAGGTTCAATCAATTCCTGATTTAGTAAATCCTTGTAACGTTTAATTTCTTCATCAGATTTGGGATGATAGGATCGATATACAATTTTAGATCCATCCCAGGAATAAAAAGGGCCGCCATCATAACCCAGTTTTGTCGTCAACTGTTTCAAATCTGAGCCGTCAAGATTCACAGAATAAATATCTAAATCACCATTACGTGTGGAAGTAAATACAATTTTATCTCCTTTGGGAGAGATTGTGGCTTCAGCATCATAACCGTCTGCTGATAAAAATACTTCTGGATTACTGCCATCTGCATTGGCTTTGTACAGATCGAATTCTTTATACACCTTCCAGACATAGCCGTGAGAGAAATCCGGTTTGGGAGGACAATCTGAATATGCACCATGGGTGGATGCATATATTATTTTTTTATCTCCAGGTAAAAAATAAGAACAGGTCGTTCTTCCTTTTCCAGTGCTGACCATTTTTTTGTTCTGACCATTGAGATCCATTGTAAAAATTTGGTCACACTCCAAGTCTCCATGAGTAGACTGAAAAATCAATTGGTCATCACTAAAACTGAAATAAGCTTCGGCATTTTCACCTTCAAAAGTCAACATTTTAATATTACGAAGATGCTTCTCACCGGATATTTTTAAACTATCGCTTTTAGCTTTGTGGGTGGTCTCTGACTTATTTTGATTACAAGAGTAAATTGATAGTATGAGTATTAGTATTAAAAGATAGCGAGACATTATGTACTCCGAATATTTGATTAAATTCGAGATTCCAAACGGACATTGACGCCTTCTACTTTCCGGATGCCTAATGGGCGGGAATGACATTCTAAAGTACATTTATTAATAAATTACTTGGAAATAGTCTATTTGTTAGTCTGAGCGTAACGAAGAATCTTTTAAATCAATAAGAAAGGGATTCTTCAGTCACAAGCTTCTTCAGAATGGCATTTTATGCTAATTCGTATTATAGATGAATCGCATTGCCATCCGCATCACCAGCCGCTTCCATTATCATTTCCGAAAGGGTTGGATGGGCATGCATGGTTCGTTTTAATTCAACTGGAGTTGCTTCCAGGGATTTGGCAATTCCCAATTCTGCGATCAATTCGGTTGCTTCTGTACCTATAATATGAGCGCCGAGTAATTCACCATACTTCTTATCAAAAATCAACTTAACCATACCATCACGGGCATTAATCGCCCTTGCTTTACCCGATGCTGCATAAGGAAATTTTCCGATTTTGATCTCATAGCCGGCCTCTTTAGCTTTCTCTTCAGTCATCCCGATACTAGCAACCTGAGGCTGGCAATAGGTACAACCGGGTACACTTTCATAATCCACCGGATGTGTGTCTACCCCGGCAATTTTTTCAACACAGACAATGCCTTCATCCGAAGCTACATGAGCCAGCAGTGGCGGTCCAATCACGTCGCCAATCGCATAGATCCCTGAAACATTGGTTTCATACCATTGATTCACCTTAATTGCACCCTTTTCATATTTTACGCCCACTTCATCCAGATTCAAATTTTCCACATTACCCTGAATTCCAATAGCCATTAATGCTTTTTCTGAAGATAGTACTTCCTTTTTATCCCCTTTAGCAATCGTAACTTCTACACCTTTCGAAGATTTCTTGAGATTTTCCACTTTCGTTCCGGTTAATATTTCAATACCAGCCTTTTTAAAATTCTTTGTAAGAATGCCACTAATTTCTTTATCTTCAATTGGTAGTATCGAATCAAGCATTTCCACCAGGGTAATTTTAGTACCGATCGAATTATAGAAATAAGCAAACTCAACACCAATGGCTCCTGCACCCATAATGATGATGGATTTTGGCTGCTTTTCAATACTCATTGCTTCTTTGGAACTGAGTACGGATTTTCCATCGATTTCGATGCCGGGTATGGAACGCGGTCTTCCACCGGTTGCAATGATTATATGTTTTCCCTGAACCTCGGATTTTTTGCCGCCGTCATCAACCTCAACCACTCCGGCTTTTTTCAATTGTGCTGTCCCTTTGATGACATCAACTTTGTTCTTCTTCATGAGAAACTCAACACCTTTGGAATTGATCTGAGCCACTTTACGGCTGCGCTTTATGATTTCAACAAAATCAGCTTCTACTTTATCTGCGTTTAATCCATACTCTTTGGCGTGTTTAAATTCTTCGTATACTTCCGCGCTTTTAAGCAATGCTTTTGTGGGAATACAGCCCCAGTTTAAGCAAATACCGCCCAGGCTGTCACGCTCTACAATTGCTGTTTTTAATTTTAACTGCGCTGCTCGAATCGCTGCAACGTATCCCCCCGGTCCCGAACCAATAACCAGCACATCGTATTTATCTGACATAACAACTCCCTGAATATTGATTATCAATTTATGTCTACTGTGAAAGCAGAACGATTTTTAAATTAAATCTATTTCTTAAAGATTCCAAGTTGGAATTTTGTTTTTTCGACAAGCTAATTCTATTTAATGATCTTAAGAAATGTAATAATCTCTTTGATCGTTAAAAATAATAAAAATACAACCAAACGGTTTAGAAATGCATTTGATTCATAAGCTAAATATTTGTAATTATAGGTAATTACGTACGAATTGAAAGATTATGGCAACAGAAATTCAACATGTTTACTTGGAGCATCCCCAGCAGCGACTTATTAAGCGGGCTGTTGAATTCTTAAAACAGGGCAGCGTACTTGTATATCCAACCGATACAGTATATGGCCTGGGGGGAGATGTAATGAATCGAAATGTGTATGATCGCATTTTGAAAATTAAGGCTGCGTCTTCCCACAAACTGTTAACATTAATCTGTCCTGATATGACAGATATTGCTAATTGGGCGGTTGTACCGGATCATGCTTATAAAATTATGCGGCGAGTTATACCAGGTCCCTATACTTTTATTCTAAGGGCTACTAAACAGGTTCCCAAAATTCTGCTGCAGAAGAGAAAAACAATCGGTGTCCGATTTCCTGATTCTCATGTTGTGCAAAGCCTGCTTGAACATTTAGGCCGACCAATTATTAGCTCTAGTGTGCCTCCGTTGGATGACTATTTTACTGATCCGGAAGAAATTGCCAAACGTTT
>JARRPN010000013.1:0-15966 GCA_037382875.1 Calditrichaceae bacterium
TTATTTTATTTTTGTCTTCTTTTGAATCCTCAGCGGGTTTCTTCGTTTCTTCTTTGGTTTCAGCAATTACTGGTGCGACAATAGATTTGGCTTTTTTAACCTCAGATTTTCCTTCTTCCTTTTCTTTGTTGGCAGATGTCTCTACTTGCTTTGATTCTGGTATTTTTTCATCTCTTTTATCAATGGTTTCTGTTTGAGTTTCTTCTTCAGCTTCTTTTGGAGCATTATCCTCAACAATGTCTTCTACTTTCTCTTCTTCTTTTTTATAACTTTTAATAAATTCCTTTCGAACCTGTGGTCGAGAGTCTGTTGAAGCGGGTGGTTGGAAAGCATCTGGAGAGGTTCCCTGCCGCTTTGCTATTTCCTGCTCAGAAGATTGAAAATCAAGGATGACACTTCCATCAAGAGTAAGAAGTGGCGTACCTGGTTGTTTGAAATGTGTACGTTTACCTTTTTCTAAATGACGTTCCCTCATTTTACGTGTATTCAGACGTAACTTTACTAATTCATTATAGATTCGCTGTTGATCAACTGATAAACTGCCATATTCTTTTTTCGACAATTCATCTGCAATACGTTTAGCGCCAAAAGCAGGATTTTTACTAATGATATCAAATATTTTTGTTTTAACTTCAAGCGACAAATGCTTTTGCTCGATATGATCCTGATCTTCTAGAAAGGTTTTAAGTCCTTCCATACCATTCCGGTCAATAATATCTTTATATTTGTAATAAAGGTATGGCGATACACGAAGCTGATCCAATGCGTCCTTTACTTTCATTCCTCCGGATATAAGTTTTGAAAGTTCTTTTTGTATTCTGAATACTACATCACTATGCATCAGCTTTTCTTTGATTGACACAAATGTGATATCGTCATTTTGCTGAGCACCTCCCGTAAAATTTTTCAGATCTACATTGATACTTTTAATAAATTCACCAACATCCAAATGTGCATTATTACGGATTGCACTTAAAAAACGCTCTTCCCTGTAAAGTTCTCTTTGTGAATTCATCGCTTCAGTTATACCATCTGTATAGAGCACAAGAATATCATCTTCACGAAGACGGATGGAGTCTGTTTCTATTTTTGCGGAAAATAATCCCGGATCAGGCAACTGGATACCAACAGGAAATCCTGATGGATTTAAGTAATAAGTCTGTTTGGTTGATCCGCGAAATAAAATCATCGGGTTATGACCGGCACTGGCATAATGTATAATCCTGTTTCTTGAATCAAGCACGACATAAAACATGGTGACAAACATACCACGTTTCATATCGTCTGCAACAAAGTCATTAACCTTTGCAAGCACATCAGCTGGATTTTTATTGCCTCTTGATTCCAAACGCAATGCCGTACGGATCATAGTCATAATTAAGGAACCTGGTACACCTTTTCCGGACACGTCAGCCACACAGATACCAATAGTATCTTCATCAACTTCAACGAAGTCAAATAAATCTCCGCCCACTTCTTTTGCTGCTTCGTAAAATGATGCAATCTCATAACCTTCTACCTTGGGGAAATCATTTGGTAGAAGCATCTGCTGGATTTCCTGAGCTACCTGCAATTCCTTTTGCAGCTTCTGCTGCTCCATTAAGTTAACCTGAGCTTTACGAAATTTGGTAGTCATTTCATTGAAGGCCTGAGCAATTTCACCAAGCTCATCTGAAGCATCAATATCAATTTCATCCTGGTCCACTTTACCGTGAACAACCTGGCGAACCCAGTCAGCCAGGCTATGGAAAGGTGTCAAAATTCTATGGATTAAGAAATATGATCCTATATAGCCTACAATTAAAATAGCGGCCATTATTGCCAATAAAATGTATTTACGTTCATTAGCTTTATTTGTAATCGTATCCTGGTCAATCCAAACATGAACATAACCAAGCAATGCGCCTTCTCCAGTTGTGGTCCCGCGTATTTCTGAACTCAGATCATATATAGATGTTGAATCTATACTACTATAATAACTATAAACAGGTACCGTATTCACTGTATCAATTATGACTGCATCTTCAGGCATGCTGTAACGACCTAATGTGCCACTTAATAGTACATTACTGCGGGCACGAACACGGTTCTCTGTATCCAGAATAAACACTTCTTTAATAGTTTCTTTATAATTTTGTGCGAGTGCATCCGCAGCCTCAAACATATTTATATCATCGTCATTCATCATGTCACTTATAACATTGTCTGCCAATGATAGACATCCAGACGCAGAAACATTAAGAGCTTCATCCTTTAAATTTGACTCTGTATTTATTAAAATAGGGGTAAAGATAAAGCCGACAACAATAACCGTTAAGATAATAGATGCAACCAATGAATATTTTGCTTTTAAATTCAGATCGTGCCATTTTTGAATAAGTATTGGCTCATGGGCATTTTCACGATTTTTTGTAAGACGGAACTCATTCCCGCGTTCAGTAACAACATATTGAAGGTCATCCATCAATTTACGCATCATCAGAATACCGAGACCGCCCTTTTTACCGATGTCTACATATTTACCCAAATCCGGAGTTGATGCCTGTCTGGGATCATAGCTTTTACCCTGATCAATAATAAGGATGGTTAAACTTAAGCGACGGATGATGGCCTTAATTGTAATTTCGCCATTTTTAATATCCCGGTACCCATGACGAATGATATTAGTACAGGCTTCATCTATAACAAGTTTGAAGGAGTTAATTACTTTATCATCAAACTTGTAACGCTTACCAATATGTTCAATGAATTCCCGTACCTGAATTAAATAACTCATTTGTGCAGGAACTGTAATTTCCTCTTTTCTTACATTTTTAAACATTGATTATATCCAAGTTATTTTTGAGCTCTCTCCATGCGCTCTTTAGCACCTTCGATAGCCTTGATTATTTTCTTATTATAAGGATATTCTTTTCGAAGCTCTTCCCAAATGGTTATTGCTTCCTGATATTTTCCTTTGATAAATTTATCAACACCTTCTAAATACTGTCTTTCGACATTAGCAGGTAATTCTTCAGTTTTACCTTCCGTTTCTATCTTAGTTTTCTCGTAGTATTGTCTTAATAATTCGTCGGATGGATCAATACCCATTGCTTGTTCAAATATCTGTAAAGCCTGATCGTATTCTCCTATTTCGTATAAACCCAGACCCTGCTGAATTTTTTGTGCTAATTTATATCTTTGATTTAAAATTTCAATTTCTTTTTGTATTTCAGCGTTATCTCCACCCAATAATCGTGCATCTGTTATAAGGCGTAATGCTTCCGAGTAATTCCCGCTCTGATATTGCCGACGACTTGCCTGCAGCAAACTGGCAATTTCCTGATTTAATCGTCTGCGGGTCGTAGTAATAGCTCCGATGATAGTTTCATCTCCAGGAGCTCGTTCGAGTGCACGGTTAAACTCAATTAGAGCTTCGGTATATAATTTTTGTTCTAATAGCAATCGGCCTTTTTCGAACCTTTCATTAACATATTGTTGATTAATTTCTGCTCTTTCTTTATCCAGAGCTTCCTCAATCGCTTCATTTTGTCTGGCATCAAACTGAGTCTGTAACTTTACATCGGCCGAGTCAATCATGATCTGTGCGCGATTATTAAACGGATCCTGGCTGATTACCTGTTGATATTCAACAATTGCATCCAGCCATTCACCATTTTCAAAATATCCATCGGCATTCTTCATATGTTCCGCGATAAATTTTTTCCGGTCAGCTTCTCGAATTTCAGCTATTACACGCTCTTCTTCAGCCTGCCTTTTTGCTTCAACAATTTCCTGAAGCTCATCGCGATTCAAACCAAAATTAAAGGTTAATGAGAGTGAATGCAGTGGAGAAATTACCTCAGAATATTTACTCCCGCCAAAAGCATAATCAATTTGCATAAAACTATACTTCGCCCCTGCTCCAAATGTAGGTGAGCTGCCATCAAGTCCTGCACGGAGCATTCCCAATTCTTTAAATTTATATTCCAGACCCATATTAAAAAACATATCGCGTTCCTGAGAATAATCAAGATCTAACATGACATTTACATTATTGCCTCCGCCTGAAAAATAAAGCTTACGCAGAATCCCAAAACGAATACTTAGCGGAAACGCATCTACCTGGTCACCTTCTTTAAGTTGCGGAGGAAAAAGATTACGAATATTCAATCCCAAATTCCAGTCCTGAAGAAATGGGGAAGTAAATCCTGTTGGTGTATACATAAAACCGAGATCTAGACCAACACCGTAATCGATTCTATCACCAGAATACAGATCGGTATTCAAATTGCTGAACCCCCTTCGTATAATACGAACCGTTGCTCCTGAAGTGACATTCCATGGTAGTTTCTTTGCATATGCAATAAATGCCTGGTATTCATCCCATGAAAATTTCTGATCTTCGGGATATTGATCGATACCACGAGCTACAATATCTCCTGTACCGATCCGGCCGATTGCAAAACCAATGGTACCGATATTCAGAGTTGGGAAGGCATAGCTAATAAAATTGAATAAAGTTCCTTCCGGAAGTGAAGAATGAAAGAATGTGAAACTCTGCTGATAGATTAATTCAAGACCTGCCGGATTCCAGTAAATGGCACTTGGATCATCTGCAACTGCTGTAAAAGCTCTACCCGCACTTAACGCCTTTGCACCAAAGCCGAGATGAAAATTACTTTCCGTACCTGCCTGTCCATTCTGTGCCAAAACAGAAGTAAAAAACATCCCAATAATGAGTGATCCAATTAATGCTATGGATTTTAATTTTATCTTCAACATAGGCGTTCTCGCTTATTTTATATATGCAATCTTTGTTAAGAATCGTTTACTACCCCCACCGCCAACCGGTTTGATGTCTATGTAACACAGATATACACCATTCAGCACGGTTTTACCTCTATCATTCTTACCGTCCCAGCTCCAGTAGGGATTACTTTCTATAACACCATTTATGTTTTCCCCGCTCCTTGACCACACTAACTCACCTAGTAGTGTAAAAATGCGTATCTGAACATTTGAGGGCCTTTCCACCCTGAAATGAAATGTAGTAGAAGTATATGAACCACGGCCAAATGGATTGGGGTAATTGTAAAAATCATCCTTGAGACTGTTAGAAATAACTGTAATACTATTGGATTTAAATAAATCGCTTTCATTAATTGGATCACCATTTTCATCGACAATATCTAATGATATGGTGGGATCAAAATCGTATGTGTGTAAACCAGTTAGTACGACCCTGAAACTTCGACTGACTGTATTTTCCTGAAAATCAGTAGTGACCAGATAAGTACGACTTTCATTTGGTAGCAATACATCATCTGTTTCATAAAACATTTGCAAAGGATTATGACTTGTGTCGGACAGGGTATAATCAAAAGCCTGGTTTTTTAATGATTTGGCTGTTTTAGTTGCAGCAGTAGCTTCCGGATTAACATATTCAGCAACATGAATGGAATTGAAGAGTCGCACTAGTGTTGTTGATTTAAATAAATTATCTTCAGAGGGTTCGCCCAGATCCGAATGGAATGACAATTCCAAATTTCTAACATAAAGTGTATCATCAAAATGATTATTGATTGTGAAAACCAATAAAGAATCTTCACCCGTATCCCTAGAATAAAACTCGCCGCTGATTAATTCATTTTGCAGAGTAACCGTAACACTCTTTTTACGTACTCGAATTGGTATCGTAATTTTTCCCAGATTTTGATCAATATCTGCTGCGATACCGGAATTTGCATCAAGCGGTGTCTGGTTGAATGAAAACTCAATACTTGCTGTTAAATCCCTTTGTTTAGGTGCTTTGATTGTCCATGATAATCTCTCATTTGGTTGTGTGAATGACTGTGATCCAGCACCTTCAACGAGTGTAAAATAGTTATCTTCATTAGTATTGTTTATAATGTTTGATGAGATTGAAACCGAACCGTTTCCAGTAAGTTGAGCCCACTCCAGAGAGTTGTTTTTAAATGCAAATTCCGGTTCTAGTTGAACAACAATTTTTTGACCTCTTGAAATAATGCCGGAAGTATCTGCGTAGGCTGGGTTCACAGCAACCTTATTCAATTGCAATATTGGGTGAGCAACAATATTGACAACATTGTCTACTGTCTGACTGAATGAAGTCATCAATCCTGTATTTATATCTGTACCCACAAGAAATACACGGAATGTATCCTGACCGGTGCCTTGATAGTATGCAGGCACCGTGAAAGAGATTTTTGCCTGATTATTCATATCTAGGCCAATCGCTTCAGGTGAGGTACCGATTGTTGATGGAATTAAAAAATAAGCAAAAGGATTAACTAAGTTCTCATTCTTTTCTCCGGTTACAATGTATTCAAATGTTTGTCCCGTGGACAAGACAGATGGCATATTTGTATCTGCTATTGATATTTCTGCTTTTTGTTCCAGGTAAACTGTTTTAGTTTCCAAATTACTTGTAATGTAAGCTGGTTTAAGAGTGTTTTCATCAAGCGGTAGTTCAATAATCTGGACGGCAAGATCAACCGCTTCCCCGCTGTATTTTTTCTTAATCTCAAATACTTTGTTTATATCAATTTCATTAGAAGGTGCAACTCCAAGTTGAACAGGACCAGTAGGTTCAGTTAAATTTTTATTAATCATACTTAGGAAGTTCACTCTACTCATACTTGCTGCGGCAGCTTCATTAACACGTATCCACCAGAAGATAGGTGTACCTACAGTAAATGACTTTTGTGTATCTGCGTTAATATCGAGCGTATCAATCAGACTAAAATACTCATTTGTCTGAATAGATATCTGTCCAGTACCGATTGTGCCAGCGGTGTTATCTTTGTTTCTGACCAATGCCCGAAGTTTAAAGGATTGCCCATAGGACAATGAATCATCAACAGCACCTGAAGGTTCAACAATTTGCAAAGATAATGACAAGCTAGCCCTTGGTTCTGTGCGAATATATAACGTATCCGAAGCAATCCTGGTTGGCAATCCGGGTATGGTAGCACTATTAGCCTGGGCTCTTACTATAACAGGTACCCAATTGATTACATTAGCCGGAGCTCTAATCAGCCATTTTTGATCTATGGCGTTTTGAGTGGTTATCTCTTTAGTCAAATTGGTATCTAAGCTAGCAAATCCTGATTGTGAGGGTAATACCAGAGTAATTGTTTTATTGGCATCAAGAATCGGATCGAATAATATATCGGAAGAAATAATAATCGAATCTTGTTCAGTGGATACAACTAAACTATCATTATTATTTTTAGTGAATAAGCTGGCTATATTTATATTATTGACGGCTCTAACATCAACATATAATGAATCCATTGATTCGGCTGGTAGTCTGAATGCATTTGAACCATCATTTTCATCTTCAGGTTGACTATCATCTGACACATAAAATATTCCACTGCTCTCGGAAGATGGACCGCTCACATTCCATTCAACTGTGTCGTTCAAGGTGTATGCCTTGCGTGCCTGATCACCGTTAAACTGAAGCGCACTTCCGGCTAGGTCCAAACGGAGCCATCGTGATGTGTCCACACTTGCTGTTCCAGTATTATTTACATAAGCTTTAATCTTAAAGTTCTGGTTGGTTGAGCGAATAAGCGTATCATTTACAGCGCTCGATTTATCGAGATGAACAACCAGATTAGCTCGTTTGACTATCTGTAATGCAACACTTGCAGAATCCCGGCGCACTAATACAGAATTTCCTGAGTTTTCATCAGCGGGTAGATCAGATTCTAACAATTGTACAATAATCTCAGCATTTGACTGGCTATTAGGTACAATCAATGTATCTATATAATTTCCGGCCTGGAAATGGTTAATAGCATTTGTTGGCGAATTTAGAACTCCACTTATTCTATGCTGTTTGAAAACAACGCCGTTAGTTGCTATCATTTGAAGAATACCAGTACTGTCAAAGCCAGCCTGTCCAAGATTGCTTACAGTTGTACGTAAAACAATTTCCTGACTGGTTGATACGACATTATCAGTTGCACCAGATGGACTTGAAATTGCTGTACCCAGACTTAACAACGCAGGCGTGACCAGGGTAACAATATAAGCATCAGATGTTCGTTGTATTGGGACACCACTGTTGGCATCATTGGCATTAACCTGAATATAAATGGTATCCTGTCCATCAACTTGCGGTGAAGCCACAACACTCCAGTTTACAATTACTTCATCTGTTCCCGCAAGATTTATTGGTGAATTATTCTCAACGGAATAATTTTCTGGCAATATTATTTGTGCTGTTCTACCTGTAGTTGCTACTGAACTATTAAAATTTATGGTACTTCTGTATGTAAAAGATTGACCGGCTGTCATTGTACTATCTGTTGCTCCGTTCGGCGCGACAATTTCAGATGCAATAGAAATAGCTGCCGCATCCTGAACCTGAACGCCTAGTTTATTTTCAAGAGAACTAACAATAACCGGATTAGATGTATTGGAATCAATTGGAACATCGGTCATATATATTTGCAGACTGTCAAACAATCCCACTGTTGTTAAGCCGGTCGGTTCGATATCCCATTCAACAATCATGTTGCCTGAATCAAAGTTTCGAACCGAGTCTGCTGGTGAGGAAACAAACGAATAATTTGCCGGCAACCTTAATACAAGATTTCCGGATCCGATAGCGGATTGGCCAGTACGGTTTACAGCAGCCTCAACTGTAAATTCTTGATTAAGTGATACAATGCCGTCAACAGCGCCTGCCGGGCTGGATACTCTGCTTGATAGCCATAACTGGCTGGCCTGTTGCACATAAATTTCCTCGCGATTATCGACAGGCTGGTCAATAGTAATTGATTGACCTGTTACATCAAATGCTTGATAGACCGATACCCGATAAACAATGGTTCCTAATTGATCAGCTAGTTGATTTACAAGAACCACTCGTTGTGAATCAGGTGCGGGTGGAATATTATTAATTGTCAACAATCCAGGTAATAATACATTATTTCTATACAATCTGAAGGTAGCAGTTTGTATCGTATCCGCTCCAGTATTTGATACTAAGAGTCTTAAATTAAAAGTCGAATCAATATTTACATAAGGTGCATTTGGTGATAAAACATCTCTCACCGCTATTAAAGAATCGATTCTTATTCTTGCTGGTTCAACAATTAGAACAGAATCAACAGTAGTAATAGAATCAGATTGCAAGGTATATTGAGTTGTACGTAAATCGTTGTAGTAAACTACAGGTTCAGAGCGATCGAAACCCGGAACCGCATCAGTGGTAACATTAAATGTAAAATTATAATCGCTGGATTGTCCTGCGAATAGGGTATCCGGAAAGATATTAACAGAAGATATTAACCAATCATCCGACACATTAACTGCTCCATTGCGGAAGATATGATTCATATTTGTTATAAGTGCATCCGATTCTCCAATGTTCTGTACTGAATAGGACAGATTTATACCAGTACCTCCCTGACGTACGCGATCGGGAAGAATATCGGTTTGGGATATAATTATATTTGCACCTGGTACAATATCTAATTGTGCGCTCTGAATACCTGAATTTGTATAGGATGATTGATTTGTCAAAGTTCCATTCACATACCAGTTTAAATTATAGGTTCCGGGTGGAATATCCTGAGGTATTGTCACAGAATTGTAGTTTAAAGTCAGCGTATCATTGCCTGAAATAGTATATTGCCCGGCTAAATACATGCGAGGTATTGTTGTGCCAATAATTTCCAGATAAGTTGAATCCGGATTGAGGACGAGGTTGGATGATCCTGTATTAAAAAATTCAGCGCTAAAACTTACCTGTTCTCTTGCTACAACAGTATCTGGATTTAGAGAATTAGTAATATATGCAGCATTTCCGGAAGTTTGCACATTGAGTTCAGCGTAAGTTGAAGATTCTTTTACCAATAGATTATTACCAACACTTAATTGTCCGAAAATATTCGTAATATCAACAGGGAATGTAGGTGCCAGATCAAACTGGAATCTTAATTCATTTGTGGCAATACTCTGAAGGGTATCCAGAGCATCTATACGAGTAAGATTAGAAATAAATGAGTTCCGATTGCCACCAGTACCTGGCTCTCTAAATAACAAGGTAGTTTCATTTATAGCATTGTCAATCGCCACAGATTCTCCATTATTGGATACTGTCATGATAACTTCAAGTCCAGATTCACCTTGTAAAAAGGTTCTATTATCTACAATAGCGATTGATGTTATAGATATTAGGCTATCTCCAAACGCATAGATACCAACATCAATGGTGCTTGAATAAGGTGCCCCATTTGAAGTACCATTTAAATTTAAAATTAAATTATATTCGCCTTCCGGAATTCCGGTTATCAATGTTTCTGTAAATGAGAGGTCAGTAATGACCGAATCCGGAGCCAAATAAGACTCACTTGTATCAGATAAAAGAATATTATTAAATGAGGTGTTTTCTAGTTGTAACCTGGTTGTTAATGGATTTAGAAATACACCTGCTTCACCTAAATTACGTACACTTAGACTGAAAACAACACTGGTATCAGCCTGGGCAGTTGTCGGTGATGTAGAACCATCTACCCATCTTACATTTGCAGGTGATTGAATTAAAAATGATGTCGCATTTATGGAATCAGCGGTTACATTTAGTCCGGTATTCAAATCTCTTCCAGTAACTGAAGCACTTACATTTACATTTCCTGTATAACCGCTTGAAGGAATAATAATTGAGTATTCTAATGTATCACGCTGACCACCTAATATTGTGAATGGTGTATTAGTACTTTCCAAATCTTCATTGAAATCATTAATTGGACTAAAATCCAAATTTGTATTGCGAATTTCGATTGCAGCTCCGCCATTATTCTGGTAATCAATAAAAATCCGGGCATGCGTTTGTCCATGGCTAACTGTGTCTGGTACAACAGTTACTTCATTAATGGCCAATGAACCAAATCCCTGGATGGTTAATAGATCAGGATTAGAAGAAAATTCAGCAACACTATCCTGTAAATCATTAACATCCTGATAGACTACCCGGCCATTAATTTCATAATCACCCGGGGCAGTACCAGCTAAGATATCCACATCAAAATCATACCGATTATTTCTCGCAGGTATTAATGTATGAGGCAAAGTCGGTGTCGTATATTTGGTAATGGTAAACTGATCAGATTGATCAATGCCGCCTAAGGTTATATTTAATTGGACAGAATCAATTTGTGCATCAGCACGATTTGGTCCTGGTGCAGTAGATATATATACAGATCCTGTTAAATTATTTTGTCCAGAAGATGCTAAATTTGGTTCGATACGTACACTATCGATGGTAACCGATGGTCGTTGTTGTATATACCAGATATCATTAACACCCTGTTCTGAGATTGTAAATTCATCGCCGCTTACAAACTGGGTATAATTGACTAAGGCTCTAACTGTATCAACTCCTAAAGCGGCATCTTCATTAACACTTACCGGAATCTGGAATATCTGCTGCAGTCCGCTGGCCAGTATAAACGGCATTGCTGGTAAAGACCCGGATATAGTATAATTGGTATTACCGTTTGAAAATATTAGGTCAAGCGTATTTATACGTGCTGTTGAGCTGCCATTATTTTGCAGACGTACTTGAACTACAGGATCGTTTTGACCCTGGGACACTTCAATCTTATCCTTATTCCCATCGACTGTAAATGGTGTAACAGGATAAGTAAAATTGTATAATCCAATAAGCTCATTAAGCTGAATAGAATTTATCTGCGCTTCTGATGCACCATTATTACGAATTGTTATACTCACCGGGATATCGTTTTCACCTAATCGTGCAACTGAATCTGCACTAACTATTGAGTTTACAACAATATTGGAAGGTGTCAATACATCCCAGCTGTCTGTTATAAGGGAACTTCCAGTAGTGATTGGATCACCGCTATTTAAATCTTCACCGGTTCCACGGGCATCAAGTACAATAGTTCCTGTATCTGCATCAACAGGAACATGAATTCCGATATTAAAAGAATTTGATGAACTGCCACTTAAAGTATAAGGCAAAGCTGGTATCACAGATGTAGGCACTCCATATGGAATTGAAATCAATGAGTCTATTCGTAAATCTGCTCCACCATTGTTGGTAACCAAAATAGTCATTGTCGTATCTGTATCACGACTGATATTATCAGGAACTGCATTTACAGATTCAATAACCATTGTTGCCTGTGATTGTATGACTAAATTATTTGGTAAAATGAAATCTTCCTGATAAAATGCACCATTTTCAATACCCTCAAGATGTAGTCGTAATTGATAATTTCCTGCACCGATATTTTCAGCACCGGATGCAAAGATCAAAGTTAAATCATTTTGATTACCCTCAATAACCGCTGGTGAAGTAATATTTCTTCTGAATGCGGGCGCTGCCACTGCCTCAACATAACTATTTACATTATCTATTACTAACCGCGCTTGACCAACGTTATCAATCAATACTTCTGGTGCAATATTTTGTCCAACAGAGATTTGTATAGGCTGAATATCTACGATAGAGATTTCAACAGCTCGTTGAATAAGCCAGCTGTCCGTTGTATCTGCATCAGTATCCTGAATTGGTACAAGATCATCAACTATAACTCCAAATGCAGATGCATCCAAAGTGGCAATACCGGTAATCAAATTACTCTCGAGCGATACGGACAAAATAACTGTATCAGATTCAGAAGCATTTAATATCTTCCCCGGTAAAGCATAAAGAGAAGAAGGTACATAAACACCGCGTGTTGGACTTAATTGTATACTATCAATCCTAACCGGTGTCTGGCCTGTATTACGAATCCTTACAGTAACCGGAATATTTTGCTGTCCGGTACTTACAGAGTCAAAATCAGTTTGTACTGAAGAAATTGATATTCCGCCCGGTGTAAATACAGTCCAGTTGTCAAAATAAGTTGGATCGGTTAAACTTAATACCTGACCAGTGTTCACATTTTGATAATCAATATCAACAGTAAATGTGTCTATGCCAGTGGGTGCATCGGCTGAGACCCGGACAGAATAAACAAGAGAAGCTGAGGTACCTCCGTTAATTGTATACGGAAATATCTGTTGAGATGTTAGAATATAAGCTGATGGATCATTTGTAATGGTGAATGCAACATCAGTTGCATTTTCAATAATGGCATCCGTTTGGCCGGTATTATTTAATTGTATCGTTATTGTTTCACCACTCTGACCCTGTCTTACTGAAGTATCAGAAAGTGCAATTGATGCAAATTCCAAAACAGCGGGTGTCTGAACAGTAAGGCTGTCAAAGTAAGTAATTCCATCAGCAGTATAAAGTGTATCATAAATAGTAAAACCATTTTCCGTCCCCTGAATATAGAAAGTACCTGCATATGGACTCGTAATTGCTGCCAAGGATAATGCTGTGGATTCAAAATTGATTGTGTTTGTAACTCCCGCTTCGAGCGCTTGATTAGTAATGGGTATAAATTGTTGTGTACCAAATACCAATCGGGAATTAGCACGATTTATCAAAATATCATATGTTCCGTTATTATCAATCTGCATCTGATATGCAACCGACTGACCTTCAGAAACTTGTTTTGGTGAGAAATCAACGTAAGCTAGATTAACAGCATCGGTAACAACGACATAATCGGTTTGATTGGCAGTATCATCATCTAAAATAGCACCTGTACCAGTAGAAGTACAACTTATAAATGCATCTACGATAAATGTATCAATCGGAGCATTATTAGGAATGGTAATAGAAAATTGCAATGTACGTTCTTCGCCAGCTAAAAGACTATCAACAGGTGTTAAAAGTACAGGTTGAAAATTATAACCAGGCGGAGAAAACGTAAGATTTAAAGAGTCAATAATAACATTGTAATTTCCGGTATTAGCTACATTCATTAATACGGGTTGGACAAGTCCTCCACGAGGATAGATATTAGGTGCCGGTATTCGAACATATTCGATATGTATCGGTTCAACACTTAATTCACTTGGATTAGTTGTTAATATACCATTTAAGCCTGTATACTCACCTAAACCTGCAAAACTAACTTCAGGTGTATAATTCCCGCCGGATAAATTATTATCTATTATAACTGACTTAAATTTCATTCTATTATTACCATTAGCAATTGCTAATGGAGTTGCAGGTGAATCCAATTTTGTAGTGACAATATTATTTGCAAATGAGAAAATGGTATTAGCTGTATCAAGTGTTATGGCATCCGGTCCGGGATTATTAATATCCATATAGAAGGAAACGGTGTCATTTAGGGCCACAACAAACGGATCTAGAGAATTATCAACATAGCGTATACCATAGAGTTCAAACTCTACTGTATCCACTCCACTTAGAAGTGCCTGAACATACGATGTGTCCTGGTTGTTCGGACTTCTGTATGTCGTTTGAGCATAACCACCGTCATTAGTTAAAACCTGTGGAGAACTAATAAATCCTCCGGGAGTGATACTCTGAAAACGAATATTCCGATTATTTACGGGATTTGAATATTGATCAATTAAACGCGTACGTAAAATTTGTGTACCGCCGGCGACAGAGCTTTTATAATTTCCAGAATCCGCCAATATTGTTGTAGGTGCATCAGATACTAAATTGGCTATAATAAAATTGTCTGATAACTACAAGCCGAGATCCTGATTGATTAAAATGACTTTGACCCTTCCCTTGGGATAGGATTTTTCCGTAATGGTCCAGGTGTTGCAAATACGGTCCGGACTGCTGCATTCATGACAGGTTGCGGTTTGAGCGCAGGGCGTTTTCTTGTTCAGACGCATGGCGTTTGCCGGGGCGGCATAGTCTTTGATGCGCGCCATGGCGTCTTCCAGACCCGGCACCACTTTGTTACGTCCCACCAGGACAATCACATGAGCGGGGCCGAATGTCAGACCGGCGATGCGATTGCCGATCATGTCCAGATTGACAAGCTGACCGTCTTCCGTAACGGCATTGGTGCCGGTGATAAATACGTCGGCCAGCAGTGCATTTCGTCTGCTTTCAAGCAGTTTTTCCGGCGGCTGGCTTTTGTCGAAGGTATCCAGCACGGTTACATCCGTCCGGTTTTTTAAACTGTCGTAAAGACCGGTTCCGGTGAAGGTCATGGAGCCGCCCCATGAAATGCTTCGAGGGGCCAGTTTGCCGATAATTGTATCAATCACGATCTCCTGCAGTTGGGCCACCGTGCCCGCGAGATAGACTTCGAAGTTATTTTTTTCCAATCGTTTTTTCAAGTTTTCCAGTTTGATCTTCCAATATGCTTCAATGGGTTGGTCCATCCTGAACCTCCGTTTTCAGATGTGCGTTAAATTCTTCCAGCAGGACCCGGTACAGTTTTTTTCCGACGGCAATGCCGATGTCGATAAACTGGGGCCCATAGCGAATGCCGGTATGGGTCCGGAATGTGAGTTTGATTTTTTCGAGGCTTGCCATTCCGTCGGGAAATTTCTGTAAAAAATGCGATAAAGGCAGCTTGAGAAAGGAGATCATATCCGGAATTTATCCGCGTCGTAAAGGCAGTCGGAAATCAATTCACCGGCGACCGAATCGATTGCAATTATTTTCTTAAAAGCTTCATGGTTGCGGATGGCACTGCACACATCTCGGATTTCCGTCGCATTCAGGGAAAAAGCGGCCAGAACTTTTGCTGCGAACTCAGCGCCGGCAATGGCATGGTCCGGTTGCTTTCTTTTAATGTCATGCAGAAGACCCGCACATTGGACAAGAAACAGGTGCCGTCGAATCGATTCGCGGGAATATCCCCGGCGCCGGCCTTCGATAATAATTAATGCGCCGGCGTCCCGAGTGACCTTTTCTGCATGTTGTAGACCATGGCCGTAGTCGTCTTCAATAGTGCTGGTCACGGATTTGCTGAGCTGTTGCAGCTCCCGATTCCGAATGAGATGCCGGCGGGAGGTTTCATTGACTTCAGGAAATTTGTGGTAAAAATCCGGAATGGGATAGCTGGAAACGATGCTGCGGGC